>NZ_JBIXLP010000089.1:0-94446 GCF_053543535.1 Providencia sp. AGC89 | reverse complement strand
CTAGCCCCCCTACAATTTGAAACTAACCTGATTTCATGCAGATACCAGACGAGTTTAACCCTCATAGTTCAGATTGTAGGTAGGCGGCAAGTGAATAAGACCCTAGGAGCATACATAAGTATGTGACTAGGACGAATGAGCGAAGCCAACACCCCTACAATTTGAAACTAACCTGATTTCATGCAGATACCAGACGAGTTAACCCTCATAGTTCAGATTGTAGGTAGGCGGCAAGTGAATAAGACCCTAGGAGCATACATAGTATGTGACTAGGGCGAATGAGCGAAGCCAACACCCCTACAATTTGAAACTAACCTGATTTCATGCAGATACCAGACGAGTTTAACCCTCATAGTTCAGATTATAGGTAGGCGGCAAGTGAATAAGACCCTAGGAGCATACATAAGTATGTGACTAGGGCGAATGAGCAAAGCTAGCCCCCCTACAATTTGAAACTAACCTGATTTCATGCAGATACCAGACGAGTTTAACCCTCATAGTTCAGATTGTAGGTAGGCGGCAAGTGAATGAGACCCTAGGAGCATACATAAGTATGTGACTAGGGCGAATGAGCGAAGCCAACACCCCTACAATTTGAACTAGGACGGGTTAAATGAATTCGTAAGCGTCACCGAACAACTGCTCGGCCCTAGCATTGCGTTCATTACAGAAACGATCCCTAGCAATTTTCGCCATTTCAAAACGCCCTGCAATATAGATATCATGACTGGATAAATCACCGAAATCTTCTAACACTGCGCTGAGAACAGTGCCTGTTCTACCACGCCATAATTCATCAGGTTGCTCTACAACAGGGGTGATTTTCAAATTAGGGTAGCTTTCACTCAGTGCTTGTAATTCACCAAGGTCATACAGGTGCTCCAACTGACGCCCTCCCCAATAGAAAGTAATGTCACGATTAGGATTTTCAGCTAATGCAGCAAGCAGTACTGAGTGGGTATAAGAGAACCCTGTCCCCCCTGCAATTAAAATCATGCCATTGCTGCTGTTTTCGCGAAACCAAGCTTTACCGTGAGGAATATCAATATCGATGCGTTTTTGTTCTAAAATCCTGTCCATAACAGCCATAGCATACAGGTTGATTTCAGAAGCTCCGATATGTAATTCAATCGTTTCTTTATTTTTTGGGGTAGAAGCCATTGAAAATGGTCGTTTGTCTCTTTCGTCCATTACGACCATTAAATATTGACCTGCTTTAAAATGAAAAGGACCATCTGGCAACAATATAACTCGATAAACCGTATCCGTAATCGATTCGACAGATGTAACTTTACAGCTTAGAGTTGCCATGGTTCCCCTCTTATTTTTCAAAAATATTTAATTGTTCCCAAATGTCATCAATACGGGATTTTACGTTATCTGTCATAACAATAGGACGTCCCCATTCGCGATCCGTTTCACCTGGCCACTTATTGGTTGCATCAAGCCCCATTTTTGAACCTAACCCTGATACAGGTGAAGCAAAATCTAAGTAGTCTATCGGCGTATTTTCCATCATAACGGTATCACGGGCAGGGTCCATTCGGGTTGTAATTGCCCAGATAACATCTTTCCAATCACGCGCATTAATATCATCATCACAAACAATAACAAATTTAGTGTACATGAATTGGCGCAGGTATGACCAGACTCCCATCATTACTCTTTTTGCATGCCCCGCATATTGTTTTTTCATTGTTACGACAGCAAGCCGGTATGAACAACCTTCAGGTGGAAGGTAAAAATCGACAATTTCTGGAAATTGCTTTTGTAGGATAGGTACTAAAACTTCATTTAAGGCTTCACCAAGTACCGCTGGTTCATCAGGTGGCCGCCCTGTATAAGTTGAATGATAAATTGCATCGCGGCGCTGAGTCACATGAGTAATAGTAAACACAGGGAAGTTATCTATCTCATTATAATAACCTGTGTGGTCACCATAAGGCCCTTCAGGTGCCATTTCACCCGGTTCAATATAGCCCTCAAGAATAATTTCGGCACCCGCCGGAACTTCGAGATCATTAGATATACATTTTACGACCTCTGATTTATTACCACGTAATAAGCCTGCAAATGCATATTCTGATAACGTGTCAGGCACAGGGGTTACCGCCCCTAAAATTGTTGCCGGGTCAGCCCCCAATGCTACGGCTACCGGAAATTTTTCACCTGGATGAGCTTGGCACCATTCTTGAAAATCAAGAGCACCACCGCGATGAGACAACCAACGCATGATAACTTTGTTTTTACCAAGTACTTGCTGGCGATAAATACCTAAGTTTTGCCTTTCTTTATATGGCCCTTTGGTGACAGTTAGCCCCCATGTTATTAACGGTGCCGCATCTTCTGGCCAACAATGCATAACGGGTATTTTGGTGATGTCTACGTCATCACCGGCCCAAATTTGTTCCTGACAAGGCGCTGAACTTAAGCGCTTTGCTGGCATATTCAATACTTGTTTGAATTTTGGTAGCTTATCAAAAAGGTCACGAAAACCTTTCGGAGGATCAGGCTCTTTTAAAAATGCGAGCAATTTACCTACATCATGTAAGGCTTTGATATCTTCTTGCCCCATCCCCATAGCAACGCGTTTTGTCGTCCCAAACAAGTTGCATAGGACAGGCATGTTATAACCTTTGGGATTTTCAAATAATAGGGCCGGTCCCCCTGCTCTTAGTGTACGATCTGCAATTTCAGTCATTTCCAAGTAGGGATCGACTTCCATTGTAATACGTTTTAGTTCGCCCTGCTTTTCAAGCTGCGCGATGAAATCTCTAAGGTCACGATATTTCATTATCTTCTTTTACTGTTACAGAGGGAGTCCCATTATAAGACGTCCGGCCAAGGTTACAAGTTACTGCCTAAAACACTTAATAATCAATCTTTTTCTGGTCAAGTATACCATTTTACTGGCAATCAAAAGGGACTAATTTTTCTAATAATAATGTATCAAACTGCTCTGAGAATGTTTTGTTGTGCTGAAATAGTTTAAAACCTTGATCTTTTCCACTGAAATAATGAAGTTCATTACCTTTGATCTGCATCCCACTCCCTTCTCGCAGAGCAACAACAACCTCATGAGGATTAATTACACAAAATTCTTGCAACCTTTCATCACGCGTTTCGCCCATGTGCCCAGAAATATGAGCATCAATATAATGGGGGTTGATTTGTAAAGGGAATAACCCTAGAGAAGGCATAATTACAGCATTACTTACGGGCATATCATTAGTAGTACGAATACTTGGAGTCGCAACGTTACACCCCGCACTCCAACCTATGTAAGGGACTCCTCGTTCTTTAACAGCGCGCTGAATAGCAACAACCAAGCCATTTTCATGTAAACACTTGTTGAGCCACCAAGTGTTGCCACCACTCACTAAGATACACTCAGCTTGTTCAATCGCTTCTACTGGGCTCGCAAAATGCTCAATAGAAGTAACGTTTATCCCTAAAGCTTCCGATAGTTGCTCTGCTCTTTCATCATGTGAGCCACGAAGGATCGCATAAGGAACTAAAACAGCTGACTTTACATTTTTACGTGTAATCATTTCTTTGATACGAGGTAGAGCATAGCTTAGCCATACAGGGTTACCTGGCAGCTTACCATTACTCAACAAAAAGATATCCATCATGTCTCCTACTGATTTGCTTTTTATATTACAGTTACCTAAAGTCCATATTCGATTAATATAAGCTTCAGAATACCAATAATATTGTGCTGCTACTCAATAGTCACACTGTTATGTCGTAATTTGTTATCATAAACATAATTTTGTCATGCGAGATTCGAAAAATGGAAAAGTGGTATCTGCTTTATTGCAAACGAGGGCAAATTGAGCGTGCTATTGAGCATCTAAATAGGCAGAGTGTTATCTGTATGACGCCCATGACAGAAATGGAAAAAGTGGTCAGAGGAAAAAGAACTAAGGTGCAAGAAGCTTTATTCCCTAATTACTTGTTCGTAAAGTTTGATCACAACGAAATTCATACTACGACTATCCAATCAACTCGTGGGGTCAGCCATTTTATTCGGTTTGGCCAATTACCCGCTGAAGTCCCTGATGAAATCATTAAGTTATTACAACAAAACCCTATTAGTCATTCCATAGCCCCTGATATGCCAAAACATGGAGATCAAGTCACAATTACTGAGGGTGTTTTTGCGGGAGTTCAAGCTATCTTTGATGAGCCAAATGGAGAATATCGTTCAATTCTTCTACTGAATATATTGAACAAAAGTGTCCCTAAAATTGTTGATAATACTCAATTTAAAAAATCAACTGACTAAAAATCGTGCTCATAAAAAACCCTTCAACAATGAAGGGTTCTCTATGGGCTGTCATTAAGCCTAATATGACCTAAAACCTACTTACGACTCTTCTTCCTCAGTACCTTCTTCTTGTCGACCTCGACCTTTGCCGACATAAAAGTTAGACAGTAATACCCCCAACTCGAATAGCAAATACATTGGGACTGCTAGTAAAGTCTGAGAAAGGACATCTGGTGGGGTTAAAAACATCCCTACAACAAATGCCCCAACCAAAATATATGGACGTTTACGTTTTAATGATTCAGGTGTAGTTACCCCAGTCCAACACAGTAAAATAATTGCAATTGGTACCTCAAATGCAGCACCAAAAGCCATAAATAATGTCATGACAAAACTAAGATATTTACTGATGTCCGGAATAAAGTTAACGCTGTCTGGTGTTGTTTTTACAAAAAAGCCAAAAGCTAATGGGAAAACAACAAAGTAAGCAAATGCCATCCCTAAATAAAACAAAAAGCTACTTGAAACAAGCAAAGGCAACATGAGTTTGCGTTCATGCTTGTATAAGGCCGGCGCTATAAATGCCCAAATTTGATAGAGAATAACTGGTATCGATACAAAAACCGAAACCATCATCGTCAGTTTAATAGGGGTAAAGAAGGTTGACGCCACATCCGTCGCACTCATTTGAGAGCCCACTGGCAACTTATCAATCAAAGGGGCTGCTACCAGCCGGTAAATATCATTTGAAAAATAAGCGAGCGCAGCAAAAACGATCAAAACTGTAATTAAACAGTTCATTAGCCGTTTACGGAGTTCAATGAGGTGGCTAATAAGTGGTTGTGTATCATTTACAGCCATGTGTTATTTTTCACTTTCAGTTTGATTAGAGTTCTTTACTTTAGCATCGAGCGGCTCAGCCGTTTTCACTGTTGTAGGAGCTTCAGGTGTTTTATCCTCAACAACCGCTGCCATCTTAGCTGCATGCTCAGGGTCAGGATCTGATTCTTGGGCCTCTGGGGCCTTGTTTTCAGCATCCTTAACAGCACTATCATAACTGTCAGTGATCTCTTTTGCTTTATTTAACTCTGTTTCGATATCGCTGGTTGTTGCTTGATAGCCGCTTTTCAATGACTGTGCTGCTGTACGCAGCTCTTCCATGGACTGCTTAAGTTCCGGGGAAAGCGCTTCTAAGTTAGCTTTCTCTTCTACTTTCTTCAGAGTGTCTTGCAGCTCTTGTAATTTCAGCTCTTGTGATAACTCATTTTGTACATTCGCTGCCATTGAACGCATAGCACGTATCCACCCAGCGACAGTTCTCACTGCCACTGGTAAGCGCTCAGGACCTAAGACTACAAGACCAATAACTGTAACAAGCAACAGCTCACTAAAACCTATGTCAAACACGGTTTAACCCTGCTCTTTGTTTTTGCTCTCAACTGGGCTTTCTTTTTTTTCAGAAGCCTGTTGTTCAGTAATGTTCTTAGTCGCAAAGTCGGCATCTTGCTTATCTTGCTCAACTTTTGCCTTTTCATCATCACTCATCGCTTTCTTGAAACCTTTAAGTGATTCACCTAAATCAGAACCTAATGAACGTAATTTTTTGGTGCCGAAAATTAAAATAATAAGCAAAGCAATGATGATTAGTTGCCAAGGACTACCGAAAGCAGCCATTGCAATAGTTGATTCCATTGTTAATACCTCTATAGTTTTGGGATCAATTGTTGTTATATCTATTATATACAACCAACACTAAATACGGAAATGTTCACAGCCTTATAAACTTGTCGCAAAACAAAGTTTACTTAATTATCGCCCGCTTTACACCAACCAATTACCCAAGATAGGGCACCCGCCGCCATAAATACGACCGCAAGCCGTGTAAAATCAGAAATAAAAAATAAGCTACCACACAAAATAAAAGTCGCCCCCACACCTAGAAGATAATGGGATTTACGCTGTTTATTGCGCTGGCTTTTCAACTGTTGTGTTAACTGGTCTATATTCGATTGTAAAAACTTATGTTGTCGCAATGCGCCATATATTAAATCAGGAATTTCAGGCATCTTTTCTGCCCAGTAAGGCGCTTTTTCTTTCAATGCCTGAGTAATGGCGGGTAGCCCCACTTGGCTGTGAACCCAATCTTCTAAGAATGGTTTTGCCGTTTTCCACAAGTCAAGCTGAGGGTATAACTGACGCCCAAGCCCTTCCACATACAGTAATGTTTTCTGTAATAATACCAACTGTGGTTGTACTTCCATATTGAAACGACGTGCAGTATTAAACAAGTTTAATAAAACATGCCCAAATGAAATTTCGGCCAATGGTTTTTCAAAAATAGGTTCACAAACTGTACGAATAGCAAACTCAAAATCTTCCACATTTGTATCAAGAGGCACCCATCCTGAATCAACATGTAGTTCAGCAACCTTGCGGTAGTCACGGTTGAAAAAGGCAATAAAGTTTTCTGCAAGATACCGTTTGTCTTCTTTATTTAGTGAACCCACTATCCCGCAATCGATACCAATGTACAGGGGGTCTTCAGGGTGCTCATAGCTAACGAAGATATTTCCGGGATGCATATCTGCATGGAAGAAACTGTCTCGAAAAACTTGGGTGAAAAAAACCTTTACCCCCCGCTCTGCTAGCAGCTTCATATTTGTACCCTGAGCTTTTAGCGCTGTAATATCTGATACGGGGATGCCATAAATACGTTCCATGACCATAACGTTTTCACGGCAATAGTCTGGGTAAACTTCGGGAATGTAAAGCATGGAGCTATTTTCAAAATTACGGCGTAGCTGGATCGCATTGGCCGATTCACGTAGTAGGTTTAGCTCATCAATTAACGTTTTTTCATATTCACGCACTACTTCTTTGGGCCGTAAACGCCTACCATCAGGTAGTAAAGGAACCCAGTTAGCAATACGGTACATCAACTTAATATCGGCTTTAATGATAGGCAGAATATCAGGGCGAATTACCTTGATAACAACATCTTTGCCATTTTCTTTTAGCGTCGCAGTGTGAACCTGAGCAATTGAAGCTGAAGCTAAGGCTTGCTCATCAAAGTCATCAAACCACTGTTCTAGCGGCCCACCAAGAGAATCCTCAATGTAACCTCGAGCTAATTTCCCATCAAAACTAGCGACTTTATCTTGTAGCAATGAAAGTTGGTCTGCGATTGCTGGCGGGAAAAGGTCACGACGGGTTGATAACATTTGCCCAAACTTGATCCATACGGGCCCTAGCTCTTGTAATGCAAGGCGAAGCCTTTCGCCTAATGGCCTATCTTTGTGCTGATTTCTAATCCAAAAAAAGCCTAAACGCCCAATTCTTAGAGGTAACGTAAGCTTAATTTTGGGGATTAACTCATCTAGTCCATAAGAGAGAAAAACCCGAATAATGAAGTAAAGTCGTTTTATTTCACCGGGTGTCATTCTTCTCCTCCAACAGACTTAACCTTTGTTCGAGCGTATTAATTGAATGTTCTACTTCCTCAACTTTGTCATTAAAATGAGCAAGTTCGAGTTGGCTAGGTGCCATTTTCCATTCTTCAATTAATGCATCTTTCACATACGTTTTTTGCCTTTTAACTAAGTGAGATGCGAAGCAAACGCCTTTATTCAAGAGTTTACTAAGCCCTTCAGCAGCGACATCACCAATATAAGGTGAAAGATAATGTGCCGGGTTCCAAATTGCTAAATCGAGCAATGAGGACCAATGCTGAACAATCTGCATATCCCCTTCAATCACGATATCACCACGATTGATTAGCTGAGATAACTGCTGTTTATCTTTCAATTTAATTAAAGTAAATAATGATGTTTTAATTGTACAGTCTGCGGGTTCAACCCATTCGCTTAATACATCAACATGATTTTCAGCAAAAATAAGTGTTAGCGTTTTATTGAGTTCTTTAAGCTCAATAGCCATCACTTTGCCTGCTAAACGCACCCTAGCAGGCTGTAATACTTTTTCTTTGAACAACATATGGTTAAGTGAGGTTTCCATCAATGCTGTTATCAAAGAGTACAAAACTGTATTTTGATTTTCGGTATGTGTTGATGGTGCTTCCATCTTAGAATTTAAACCCTTTATGCAATGCAACAATCCCACCAGTCATATTGGTATAAGAGACTTGCTCAAACCCGGCGTTTTCCATCATCCCTTTAAGTGTTTCTTGGTTAGGGTGCATACGAATGGATTCCGCTAAATAACGGTAGCTTTCTGGGTCGTTCACAATTGCCTGACCAATACGAGGCAATATGTGAAATGAATACGCATCATACGCTTTATTCAATGGCTCAATAATAGGTTTTGAAAATTCTAATACTAATAGACGCCCACCCGGTTTTAGAACACGAAACATCGAACGCAGTGCTTTGTCTTTATCCGTAACGTTACGCAAACCAAAAGAGATAGTAATGCAATCGAAGTGGTCATCTGGAAATGGAAGTTCTTCAGCATTAGCTTGAACATAATTTACATTACCAACAATGCCAAGATCACGTAATTTTTCGCGCCCCATCTTCAACATTGAGTCATTGATATCAGCAAGTATGACTTCACCTTTTTCGCCCACAAGACGCGAAAACTTAGCGGTTAAGTCACCTGTTCCACCAGCAAGGTCAAGTACACGCTGATTACGGCGGACACCACTTGCTTCAATAGTAAAACGTTTCCAGATACGATGAATACCAAATGACATTAAGTCATTCATTAAGTCATACTTTGATGCTACAGAGTGAAAAACATTCGCTACTAGACCGGCTTTATCTTCTTTGCCGACAGTACGGAAACCAAAATCAATGGTTTCTTTAGTTGGTTCAGTCATTTCTCTTATGCCTGCTGATAGTTCAAACTTTTGTTAGAAGTGTAACAGTCTTTGAGGTAAAACCCTATCAGAAGTCTAAGATTCCGCACAATTAGATGCCTCTGAGCGCTCAATAAGTTGAGGCGCGATAGGTTGTTTAATTTCTACCCCTAGCTCTTTAAAACTTTCCGCCTGACTAATTAAATTACCTCGCCCTTGTGCAAGACGTTTCATTGCCGACAGGTAAGTATTATTCGCTTTATCAAGACTGGAGCCTAAAACCTGCATATCATCCACAAACAAGCGTAGTTTGTCATACATTTTTGCAGCTCTTTCTGCAATTTCTTGGGCATTTTGCCCTTGTCGCTCATAGCGCCAAATATTATTGATAGTTCGCACAGCCACTAATAACGTGGACGGGCAAACCAACATGATATTCTGTTTTATTCCTTCATCAAGTAGTTCAGGAGCTTCCTTTAAAGCAAGCAAATACGCAGGTTCAATAGGAATAAACATTAGAACATAGTCTAAAGAGCGTATTCCGGGTAACTGATGGTAATCCTTTCGACTCAACATACGCATATGGTTGCGTATGGATGCAACATGATTTTTTAGCGCTTGTTGTTGTTCGTGCGGGTCTTCGCTATTGAAATAATGTTCATAGGAAACCAATGACATTTTTGCATCAACAACCACATCTTTACCTTCAGGAAGATGAATAATAACATCGGGTTGATAGCGAGTATTATAACCTGTATTGACACTGACTTGGGTTTCAAACTCGCTTCCCTCCCGCAGACCGGAAACCTCAAGAATGCGAGTGAGGATAGTTTCCCCCCAATTACCTTGGATTTTATTATCCCCTTTAAGTGCCCGGGTTAAGTTAACAGCTTCTTTGGTCATCTGATTGTTAAGCTGCTGCAACTGCCTTATTTCATACGCTAAGGTATGCCTTTCTTTCGCTTCTTCACCAAAACTTTGTTGAACTTGTTGGCGAAAACCTTCTAGTTGTTCACGAAAAGGCGATAACATTGCCAATAAACTTTTTTGTTGCTGTTCCGACGCCCTACGTTCATTTTGTTCAAAAATACGGTTTGCTAAATTTTCAAACTGCGCAGTCAATCGTTGTTCACTGTTTTGTAAAATACGTTGTTTTTCTTCATTTGCGAGCTGATTTTGTTCAAAACGGGTAATGACTTCACGAAGTTCGGCTTCTTGTTCCCGATTGATATCCCGTTGTGTGCGCAATTCTTGGTCAAGCCTGTCGTACTCTGCTTTCCATTGAGCAAGATGAATACTTTTTTCGTCACTTGCCGCCAATTGCCGATTGATTTGTTGTAGCTCTTGATCTTTGTGAGCTATTTTTTGAGCAATAGAAAACCACGTTGCTAAGCCACCCACTAAAATGCCACTCAACACACCAATAACTGCATATAAAAGAGAGGTATCCACGATTACACCCTTACTTTACAAAACCCAGTGTAAGGTAATTGGATACTGTATAAGTGTCCAGAGGTAATTACATATACTGAGAAAATTTTGCGAAGCATTTCGCAAGCTTTGCTTAGCCTACCCAACTTGCAAACCACTTCAGACCGAGTGCACCCGGTGCCAAAATGCCAAATGCCCAGATCATCGCAGAAGCAATATTTGCCAGTTGAAAATGACGCTGTGGCATCGCGCAAATCCCTGCCACAAGGGGAACAACCGCACGTAGAGGGCCAAAAAATCGCCCAAAGAAAATCCCCCATACCCCCCAGCGGTCAAAAAAACGATGCCCTTTATCTATCATTTGCGGGTTACGGGAAATCGGCCACATTTTGCGAACATTCTCTTTATAATGAAAACCAAACCAATAAGAGAGCCAATCTCCAAAAAATGCCCCTAAAGCGGCAGCAAGCCATATTGGCCAAAATGTAATATTACTTTCACCAATTAAAGCGCCTAACCCTAATAAAATGACTGTTGCAGGTAAAAGTAGCGATAAAAATGCTAATGACTCACCAAACGCGAGAAAGAAAATAATAGGAAGAGCCCATATTTCATTTTCACGAGTAAAGTCGGTTACAAGGGTAACGATTTCATTAAGCGTCAAAGCAATCCCCTATCATCATTGATTTACTTTATTACAGTAACGAAAATGTGATAAATCAAAGTTAAACGAAGCAAAAAATCCTTATCAATTAACCGAGTTATGGAATTTATAAGGCGCAATTTCCACAACTCGTCGTCACTTAAGATAGATCAATCAAGAAAATGACTTTGCAGTGCTTCCCGCTGGCCAGCCCCCAATCCAAAATCTTTCTCTAGCCATTTATCAACATTGCCATAGTGACTTTCAATACTCTTTAAGGCAGTCATTAGAAAGTCTTCGCGCACGGAATAAACATACTCAAACTTTTTAACGATGTTTTCATTCATCGTTTTTGCATGCTCTGCTAAAAGATGTTTGCGATAAGGTGCTAGCGTTTCGTTGGTCAATAAATAATCTTCCATAACGGTTTCCAAATCGGCCCCGAGCGCAAAGAGGACTAATGCTGAACCAACGCCGGTACGGTCTTTCCCGACAGCACAATGTTGGACTATTCCACCTTTCTCTGGTTGTTGCAGTAAGTTCACCAGTTGATGATAAGCTGGGTTATTCAACGGTAATAATTCATACAGACGGAACATAAAAGCTTGTGGGTCAAATTGTTCTAATATTTCTGGGGTCAGTTTATCTAAGTTAGCCGAAACCTCCTTAGCTAAAGGATTCGCTGGCGCATGAATATAATGAGCCCCTTCCCAGATCACATCAGGCTTATCTAAAATTTCAGCTTCATCACGGTAATCAATAATTTGAAAAAGATTTTGTGAATGTAAAACGGATTCATCTTCTTGAGTTAAGCGGTCTAATGACCCCGAACGAAATAGCATACCAGGTTTAATTTTGCTGCCATTAGGAAGTTTTTTCCCGCCAAGATCGCGGAAGTTAATCCCCCCTTTAAGAGGAAGTACTGAAGGGTGAAGATAAGGTGTTGTCGACATAATAATTCCTTTTAGCCCCACAGCTTTTATTCAGATCACAAAAATAAATGCATCCTGAATAATTTGAGGGCACATAATATTGATAATTGTTTTTATGACAATAACAGATCTACGAAATAAGGGGGATCAGATTATTCACTGTAAATTGTTAGCAATTACTAAATTTATAGGAAAAATATAAATGAGGGAATACAGGAAGAAAGTGCGGAGACTAAGCTCGCCTACTTTACATCCACAACCGAGTGAAATTTCAGTAAGCGAGCCAGTAAATTATTGACTATAGCAGACGACGAGCAGCCTCAACGACAATGCTTAGTACGTTACCTTCCGTTTTTTTCAGTAACGCTTCGTTTGGAATTTCTTGCTGGGTCCGGTTAACAATAACGCCTGCAACCATACCTGCACGTAAGCCTTTGCTACTGGAACACATAGTGAGCAATGTCGCCGATTCCATTTCATAGTTCATTACCCCCATGTCCTGCCACTCTTTCATTGAACCTCTGAAATGGCGCATAACACGGCCGGTATAAGTATCGTAACGCTCTTGGCCTGGGTAGAAGGTATCTGAAGAAGCCGTCACCCCAACATGTACTGTCGCACCTGCATCTTTTGCCGCAGCGTAAAGAGCATTAGTACAATTAAAATCTGCAACTGCTGGATATTCTAATGGCGCAAAGTGTTGGCTAGCACCGTCTAAGCGTACTGCACCTGTTGTGACTAATACATCACCAACATTAATATCTTCTTGGATTGCGCCTGTTGTACCAATACGTAAGAAAGTACGAATGCCTAGCTGAGCGAGTTCTTCAACCGCAATAGATGTTGACGGGCCGCCAATACCTGTTGAGCACACAATAACCGCTTTTCCATCGAGCTCACCACGCCAAGAGGTATATTCACGCAATGATGCAAGGTGTACAGGGTTATCCATCAGACGTGCAATTTTTTCAACACGGTTAGGGTCCCCAGGAACAATCGCTACAGTTGCACCCTGTAAGTCACTTTTCTTTAAACCTAAGTGGAAAACGTCAGACATTTCAAACTCCTTTACACAATGGCATCATTAAATCAGTCATCACTGATTAATCGTAACTAGTAATATAGCGAGAAAACCATTAACTTTTAGTGATAAGCGTCACTTTTAATGAAAACAATAAAAACTTGATTTCATTATTTAGTGATATTCATCACAAATTAACATTTGCGCTATGTCTATTTAAAATCCGTTGATACCAGTATAGATGAAAGTTTGTCATAACCACAAAAAGCGCCCCTAATAGCTGGGCGCTTTGATTATTTGGCAGAACTAAAAATAATAACGCTATGTTAGAGAACTACATCAAGGATAAGGACACCAACTAAACCTATACCCCACGCAATAGTGGTAGGGATAGACCAAACAATAATTTGTTGTTTAACGTCCTTTATTCCCATCATTCTGTTCACAACCCAATATAGGCTGTCGTTGAAATAACCGAAGAACAGAGACCCCATTGTTGCCGCTTGCGCCGCAACTAATAAGTTAATATCGGGTATTTGGCTAATGATCGGCGCAGAAATAGATGCTGCTGTGATCATTGCAACTGTACCAGAGCCTTGGATCAAACGAACCAATGTCGCGATAATAAACGGAATTAATACAGGTGTAATAGGCAAGTTAGCAACATGCTCAGCAAGAATGTTCCCTGTTCCGCTATCACGTAACACCGCACCTAATGCACCACCAGCACCAGTAACTAATAGGATGATCCCCGCCGATTGCAAGCCTTCTTCCATACGGTCAATGACTTCTTCTTTCGTTGCTTTTGGCATTAATGTGTATACAGAGATCAATACACTTATTGATAAAGCAATAATCGGCGCACCTAAGAATTCAAAAGTCTGGAAATACCAATTGCCTTCCATACCTTGGAATGGTGCTGTTTTCAAAATCAAGCCATTAATTGCATTAATAAAGATCAGCAAAATTGGCGTGATAATCGGTAATAATGATAAAAATAAGCTTGGTAATGGTTTATTTGCTTTTTCTTCCATGTAACGGGCATGAACTTCTTTTAAATCTTCGCTGCCCGTTTCATCTGGCATAAACTCAGGATATTTAGTGCCTAACCATTTTGCGTAAAAAACAATACCAATAACACAGGGGAGAGCAAGGCTCATCCCAGCAAGGATCATCGCCCCGACATCAACACCGAAAATACCTGCAACGCCTAAAGGACCTGGTGTTGGCGGAACAGTATGGTGTGTAACAACGAGCCCACCAGCAAGTGCAACTCCTAATGTTAAGATGCTGCGCTTACCGTTTTTTGCCAGTGCTTTTGCCAATGGATATAAGATGACGAAAGCAGAATCAACAAAGATAGGGATACTGACAATATAACCAGTAATTGCCAATGCCCACTCTTCGCGTTTTTTACCTAACCATTTGATAAAGCTATAGGCTATCTGTTCAGCGGCACCGGAAACTTCCAATACCCTTCCCATCATTACCCCGAGTCCGATAACAATACCAATGCTACCGAGTGTTGACCCAAAGCCTTTCGTAATTACTGTCACTGTCTCTGCTGCTGTCAATCCACCAGAAATACCTGCGATTGCAGCAGCAATTAGCATCGCTAACAGCGCATGAACACGCGTTCGTAATACTAAAAAGATCAGGACAAATATGGCCACCGCGAGGCCAATAACAGGAATATAGGACATAGTTTATCTCCTACTTGGATGCGCCATGGTGAGTGATAAACGAGCGTATCGCATCACTGAAAGAGCCATCTGCACGGAAGCCAAGTTCCAAAGCACGGCTGATATCAAATTTACCCGGCCAGCTAGCCACAATACGATTAATAGCTTCATCTGGTTCAAATCGGATAAGATCAACAGCGTCTTGCCCTGCAACTTCACACAGTGCATCAATCATGCCTTGTACAGTAACGGTGATCCCCGGCAGATTGACTGTGCGCGATTTACCAAATTTTTCTGCTGGAATACTGACAGCATGGATAAAATTATTGATAACTGTTTCAGGGCTGGATAACCATAAAGCGAGATCAGGAGAGACAGGGCAAACACTTTCAATCCCATTTAATGGCTCACGAATAATGCCACTCGCGAATGAAGAAGCGGCTTTATTTGGCACACCTGGACGGATACTAATGGTTGGTAAACGCATAACACGCCCATCCACATAACCTTTACGTGAATAATCATTGACCATCAGCTCGCACATGGCTTTTTGGGCGCCATAAGAAGATTGAGGATTAACCACACATAAATCAGTGATCACCTCAGGTAATTCTCCGCCGAACACTGCTAGCGAACTGGTGAACATAAATTTGATTGCTGGGTTTTTGGCACGTGCAACTTCCAATAATTGGCGAGTTGCTTCGAAGTTAACCTTCATACCCAAGTCAAAATCACTTTCAGCGTGGCTACTGACGATAGCTGCTAGGTGGAAAACCACATCAGTTTGCGCATCAATCAGTTTATCGGCCGCACCTGGCTGTGTTAAATCTAACGCAACACAACTGACTCGTGCATCCTCAATGGGTGCTGTAGGGCACTGAATATCGGCTAAAACAAGGTGGTCAAAATTTAAGCCCTGAGTATTTTTAAGCAAAGCAGCGGCTAGCTGCTGGCCCAGAAAGCCTGCGCCACCAGTAATAATAACTTTCATTGTAATTCTCCTTGCTATAGCCTTTTAACTGGCTATGCAGTTCTAGGTAAGATTATTTATGTTTTATGTCTTGATTAAATGAAGTTTTATGTTTTGTTCTGTTATCCGTTGCACGACATCCGTTGGCAGTTGGTCATCGCAAATAATGTCGTGCAATTGATTCAATGGACAAACACGGAACATGCCATATTTGCCGAACTTACTACTATCTGAAACCAGCACGCAACGGCGAGCAACATCAAGTAGAGTCTGTTTTATCTGAACTTTTTCTTCATGTGGGGTCGAAACCCCATGCTGTATATCCCATGAACTCGTACTGATAAACGCAATGTCCACATTTAACGTTTGCAGCATCATTGCCGCGGTATTGCCTACGCAAGAATGGTTACGTTTATCTACCTGCCCCCCGGTGTGATACAGGTTTAACTGTGACTTATTCATCAGATACTGCATGATAGAAAAATCATTAGTGACAATAGTTAAATTAAAACGCTCACCGAGTACTCGTGCAATTTCAAAGGTCGTCGTCCCAGCATCGAGATACACAACTTGCCCATCTTCAACTAATGAGCTAGCAAACTGCCCAATTTCACGTTTATGACGGTGATGCAACCGTGCTTTTTCACTCCAAGGGAGCTCTTGGCGTAGTGCATCATTTAATTTAACGCCACCACTAACACTGGTTACTTTCCCTTTTTCTTCCAACATGCGGATATCACGTCGTACTGTCATATGCGAAACATTCATTAGCTCAACTAAATCACTAATTGAAACAGTTTGGTGCTCATGCACATAACGATAAATAAAATCACGACGCTCAGAAGGAAGCATAGGTTTTCCTCATTATGAATTTGCTTGTTTTAACCAGCCTAACCCATCTTCGGTACGGCCAGCAGGGTGATATTCACATCCTAACCAACCTTCGTAACCCATTTCATCTAATTTTTTAAAAATCCATGGATAATTAACTTCGCCACTATCCGGTTCATGGCGATATGGCACTGACGCTATTTGAATATGACTAAACTTGCCCCATAAACGCTCAATCGTTTTCAATAAATCACCCTCCATAATTTGGCAGTGATATAAATCTAACTGGATAAAGACATTTTCACGGTTAATTTCAGGTAATAGCGCTTCGGCTTGCTTTTGAGTCGTTAAAAAATACCCCGGCATATCACGAGTATTAATCGGCTCGATCAGTACACGAATACCGTGTTCTGCCATAACATCCGCAGCATGTTGAATGTTTTTGATAAAACACGCTTTTTGCTGCTCAAGTGTGAAGTTTTCATCCACTTTACCCGCCATTGCATGCACTTGCTTGCAGCCCAACGCTTTCGCGTATTTCAATGCAGTTTGTACGCCTTCAGCAAACTCAGCCTCACGACCCGGAATAGAAGCCATACCGCGCTCTCCCGCTCCCCAGTCACCTGCTGGCATATTAAATAAAGCCTGAGTTAAATTGTATTTTTTGAGTTCACCGGCAATCGCATTAGCATCTTCTTCGTAAGGGAAAAGATACTCAACACCTTTGAACCCTGCGTTCGCTGCACTTGCAAAACGTTGCATAAAAGGCACTTCGTTAAACATCATGCTTAAATTTGCCGCAAATTTAGCCATTTCTGTTTCCTTACTTTTGTGGATAACGACTTTCGAGCTGCTCAACTTGCTCTTGCGTTAATGTTGTAAAGCCGTGTGGGCGTAAGGTGATGTACAGACGAGCAGTATCTTCTAATTCTTCAGTATTAAAGAATGCTTGTCTTAATGTTTTCCCTCCCACTACGGGGCCATGATTCGATAACAATACCGCGTTATGGGTCGGTGCCAATTTGGCAATTTCCTCACCAATACGGTCATCCCCCGGAGGTAGGTACTCAATTAATGGTAATTTACCTACTCGCATCACGTAATAAGGAGTGATTGGCGGTAAGCAGTTTTTAGTATCCAACCCCGGCAAACAAGATAATGCGGTCAACCAAGGGGAATGAAGATGGACAACCGCTTGGCAATCAGAGCGTTGTAAATACATCGCCATATGCATAGACACTTCTTTCGTTGGTTTATCACCGTCTATCCAGTTACCTTCGGCATCTAATTTGCTCAATCTGTTTGGGTCTAAATCACCAAAGCTTGAATTTGTGGGTGTTACAATAATGCACCCATCAGGTAACCGAGCACTAATATTTCCTGCACCACCGCTGCTATATCCACGGTTAAACATTGACTTAGCCCAATCGACTAGTTCTTGGCGCAGCGCCTTTTCATCACTCATTAAACATCTCCTGTGCAAGCTGGAAGAAATTTTCTTGGCCGAAATTACCTGATTTCAGCGCTAACCAGCTACCGCTTGCTAAATCTTGTACCCATGGAACACCAGGGGCGATTGGTGAACCAATACTTAATTGTTCTGTACCTAGGCTTTGAACTACTTTCCCTGAGGTTTCACCACCAGCAATAATAAAGGTGTCATACCCTTGTGATTGAAGTAACTTCACAACCTCTCCAAACACATTTTCAACTGCTGCGCTGGACTCTGCTGCACCGTATTTTTCTTGCGTTTTTTTCAGTAATTCAGGTGGTTGAGTGGCATATAATAAAGGTGCTAACCCTCCACCTTGCTGTTCTTGTACCCAAGTAGCTAACAACTTTGCATACTCAGGGTTAGCTAAACATTCACCAACATCTAAGGCCTTTGCTGGGGCAACTTTTTGATAAGCCTGTACTTGCTTATTAGTCATAACCGAGCAACTACCTGATAAAATCACCGTTTTCCGAGTTGTTCCCGTTGGCTTTTCACCTCGAGCGCTGTTTTCACCCCATGCACATTGGCTATCAATGTTTGCTAATGCGGCGCCTAAACCGGACCCCCCGGTCAATAGAGGCATAGTCTTTACTGCCTGTGCGATAGGTAACAGATCATCCATCGTCAAGGTATCAACAATGGCGTAGTTCACCCCTTGTTGGGCTAATTCAGTTAATTGTGCCTTAACGGCTTCGCTACCTTGTTGGATGTCAGCAAGTTTGATTAAACCCGCCTTACCTTTTGACTGTTTTTCCATCACCCGTAATAAATTTGCATCAGTCATTGGCGTAACTGGATGGTGCTGCATACCGCTTTCATTGAGCAATTGACCATTAACAAACAAGTGGCCATGAACTACGGTTCGACCATTAACGGGCAGCGCAGGACAAACTAATGCGAGAGTCGTACCGAGTTGTTTCATCAATGCATCAGTGACTGGGCCGATATTTCCTTTTTCTGTCGAGTCAAATGTCGAGCAGTATTTAAAGAAAATTTGTTGGCACTGGGCTTTTTTCTTCAACCAATTGCATGCATTCACTGAGGCATTGACTGCTTCATCCACTGGGCAAGAACGACTTTTCAAGCTAACAACAATTGCATCAACACCTTGTGGTATCACTGTGTTTTCATCAGGTTCATTCAATAATTGAACTACCTTCCAACCGTTTTGCACCATAAAACCTGCAATATCAGTTGCACCGGTAAAATCATCGGCGATCACACCTAACTTCACTGTCATGCTTTTTTCTCCGGTAAAGTAATACCTTTAAATGTTTTGATCACAGCACTATCATCTTGCTGCCCAAACCCCTCACTGCTAGCTGAAATAAACATTTGGTGAGCTGTGGCTGCCAGTGGTAATGGGAAATTTAGCGCCTTCCCCGTTTCCATTACTAACCCTAAATCCTTCACAAAAATATCGACGGAGGATTTCGGGGTATAATCACCGTCTAATACATGTTGCATACGGTTTTCAAACATCCATGAATTCCCAGCCGCATGAGTCACAATGTCGTACATTACCGCTAGGTCAATACCCGCTTTGGATGCTAAGGCCATGCTTTCCGCAGCAACCGCAATATGCACTCCAGCCAATAGCTGGTGGATCGTTTTTACTGTTGAACCTAAACCGACTTCGTCACCCACACGATATAGACGTTCAGAAATTGCTTCGAACACGTGTGATAGTTTTTCAAATAATACAGGTGCTCCTGATGCCATAACGGTTAACTTGCCATCCGCTGCTTTAATGGAGCCCCCTGAAATCGGCGCATCGACCAGAGGTAACTGGTATTCAGCAAGGCGTTGAGCAATGCTTTTGGTTTGCTCAGCCGCTAAGGTGCTGTGTAAAACAATGATGGTGCCTGGACGTAGCTGCTCCACGAGTGGTTTTTCACCCGAAAATAAAATAGCCTCAACCTGACGACCATTAACAACGACCAGTAATAAAGCATCAATGAGATGAGCAAATTCTGCTGCATCTTGCCCAACGCCTTTTGCCCCTGTGCGAAGAAGGCGTTGGCAAGCATCTTGGTTTAAATCAAATCCATAGGTAGAAATATTATTTTTTATTAAAGATTGGGCTATCCCCATTCCCATGGAACCAAGGCCAATAACGCCAATATTATTAACGAAATTTCCCATAATGACCCCTGATGTTGTTAATCTTCGTGACTGTTGTGAATTTTCACACAATAAAATTCACAAACACATGACTAACGTCACATTAAGAATAATATAAAAAATAAACAAAATAGACGTAACCACCTGAATAACAATAAGTTGATGATTTAACATCACTACAAAGACATTCACAGGATAATGTGATAAAAAATGTGATGCTGGTTGTGTTTATTTGTCCCACTACAATATGCTGAAAAATATATTTTTAGGCTAAGTTGTCCTCAGTACGTTATTTTTATTGACCTTAAGGCTAAATCGACCAAAATAACCCGCTACTTTTTTAGTGTCATGTTCCATACTAGGGTTATATCTATAGCTGTTAAGCATTAGCTGACATATTGTGAGGAGTTAAAATGGGTTTATTTGAACAAGTAATGGGAATGGTTGCTGGCGATAAAATGCAACAATTTCAATCAGTCATCGATTGGCTTGAAAACCAAGGGGGCTTAAGCGGTGTTGTTGAAAAGTTTAACGAGCAAGGGTTAGGCGGTGTTATTGCATCTTGGATTAGTGAAGGTGAGAACTTGCCTATCGATAATAACCAGCTAATGCAAGTATTTGGCAATGTTAATATCCAAGAACTCGCTCAAAGTGTCGGCCTTGATGCACAGTCAACTTCAGATTTAGTGGCAAAATACCTTCCGCAACTCGTCGATAATGCGACACCAAATGGAGAAATTCCAGAAAACTTGGATCTTGCCTCCATTGGTATGAACCTTCTGAAATCAAAACTCTTTGGTTAAGCGTTAGCTGGTTGATAAACCTTATTTTAGGCTTATCAACCATTTTATGGACAGCAAAACGCTATTGCGTTTCTTTGTGAGAAAACTGTTTATCTAAAGGCTCACTGAACCAACGCCCATTAAGTACTTGCGTTATTATTTGCTGTTTCTCTTCTGGGGTTACCGTATTATCTTGTTCAATCAAAGCAACAACATCATCGTATTGATATGGTTTATTACTCATATAAATAATTGATTTTATTTTATTTGCATTAATAACAAGTAATGATTCCCCTGCTTGTTCATTTTCTGGTGACCAAGGCTTCCATTCAATTTGGCCTTTATTCGATGGTACACCATTCAATAAAAAATTAGCTAAGTAGCCATTAAATTTCTGTCTGACATCTTTCGTCCCCTCTAATTTAACCAATTCTTGAGTGAACGGGCTAAACTTTGTTTTATCCCACAGTGCCAAAAAAATACCATGGAAAGAACCTAATGGGGCAAGTTGGCTGCCCGTCACAACTTCATCACTGCCCAAACTAAATTCCACACCATAAATCGGTGCCTTGTAATGAGGGTACATCTTTTGGGCCGATTGATTCACATTAAACAGGCTATAAAACAAACTGCCATATTTATTCGCAAAATCATATTGATTCAAAAGGCGAGTATTCGTCGCTAATGAGCCATCTGCTATTGCCCCCGCAAAGCGCTTATCACCTCGAGCAAATAAAGAAAACTCCCCCTGCCCAGTGACCATGATAATGGGGACTGAGTGATATGCGTTTGTTTCAAAACCATTTTTAGGTAGTACTACCCCATCCCGATACAGGTGTGGAAACTGTGACATTCTAATGCCAGCATCGCCAAATAACGTCGCTAGGTCTGCGGCTGGGAGTTGATAAAGATACGCTTTAACATCTGGTGAGCCGCTTAAAAGCCACGCTTTCGCTAAATCTAGTGTTGGTTTTTTATTATCTCGAACCACTAACTTGGCTAATCGGTCAGCAAAAATTTGTTCTGCTTGGTTTTTATTTGCCGTTGTCATTCCTCCGCTAAATACAATCGCTTTATTGAATGAGTTCTCAAATATTGGGGAGATCAGCATTGCCATAACATCTCGTCCCCCCGCAGAGAAACCGGAAACGGTAATGTTATTTGGGTTTCCACCAAATGCAGCAATATTTTCTTTTACCCAATCCAGTGAAAGCTTAATGTCTAATAACGCGTAGTTTCCAGAGTCTTCTATCTTATCCCCTGTGTTAAGTGCTTGAAGAGGGTTAAAACCGAGTGCGCCAAGACGATAGTTGACGGTAACGATCACTGCATTTAGTTCCGTTGCAACCAACTGAGGGTTAAATTCGGCTGAAGTCCCTGTTTGGTTATTTCCACCATGTAGGTAAAACAAAACAGGGAGGTTTTTCTGATTATCGTCAGGCCTATAGATATTAAGATTCAAACAATCTTCAGTACCTATCGCCCCTGACTGGCTAGTTTGAATACAATTTTGAGCAGGCTTAGTCACATCAAACGTTTCAGACCACTGGCTCACTGGTTCTGGTTTTTTCCAACGCAACTCCCCTTGAGGAGCTTTACCATAAGGAATACCAGTCCATGTGACTAACGACTGTTGTGTACTACCTTGGACTTTTCCATTTGTTGTTTCAATAATGTGGTCAATAGCATAAGCCGATGAACTCCAAATAGAAATTAATAAAAATACCGCTGTACTTGTTTGTAACAATGATTTTTTCATTGGTATTTTAAACATATTGTTTTCCCTATTAATTTGGCAAAAAATCGCATTCACATTTAGTTTTATTATCAACAAAGAGTAACTGAAATATATAACCGCATTTTTAAATTATTAAAGTTAAATTTTGTGCTAATTTTATAAAAAAGGGCAGGTTCCCCCTGCCCTTTGTCACTTACTGACTTTATTTTTAGTGCTCACTTCTCAGTTGTTTTGCTGCTTGAACCATATTGGCTAAGGCTTGACGAGTCTCTGACCAACCGCGGGTTTTTAATCCGCAGTCAGGGTTAACCCATAAACGTTCAACAGGAACTCGTTTTTCCGCTTTTCTCAGCAACGCGACAATCCATTCCACACTTGGCACATTTGGTGAGTGAATATCATACACCCCAGGCCCAATTTCATTTGGATAATGGAAAGTCTCAAATGCGTCTAGCAAGTCCATATCCGAACGTGATGTTTCAATGGTGATCACATCCGCATCCAATGCAGCAATGGAATCCATGATGTCATTAAACTCGCAATAACACATGTGGGTATGAATTTGAGTATTGTCTTGTGCAACTGCAGCACTGAGTTTGAATGCATCAACCGCCCATTTTAAGTAATCTGCCCACTCGTCTCTGCGCAGTGGTAAACCTTCTCGTAAGGCAGGCTCATCAATTTGAATAATGCCAATCCCCGCTTTTTGTAAATCATCAACCTCGTCACGTAATGCTAACGCAATCTGTTTCGCAATCGTTTCACGGCTAACATCTTCACGAGGGAAAGACCAACAGAGGATCGTCACAGGGCCTGTCAACATCCCCTTAACCGGTTTTTCTGTTAACGATTGAGCATACTTTGCCCATTCCACTGTAATCGCCTCTGGGCGGCTAATATCGCCAATAATGACAGGGGGTTTCACACAGCGCGAGCCATAGCTTTGCACCCAACCATTTTGGGTGAAAACATAGCCGTCAAAATGTTCACCAAAATATTCAACCATGTCATTACGTTCTGCTTCACCATGAACTAGCACGTCAATATCTAAAATTTCTTGTTCTTTAATCGCTTGTTTAATGTGCTCGCTAATATTGGTGCGGTAATAAGTTTTATCCACATTACCTTTTTTAAAATCTAAGCGTAATGTTCTAATTTCACTGGTTTGAGGGAAAGAGCCGATGGTTGTTGTTGGCCATAATGGCAGGTTAAAGCGCTCACGTTGACGCTGTGCACGCTGTGAATACGGGCTACTACGTTGTGTATCACCATCACGAATGGCCGCTAAACGTTGTGCTACCGCCGCGTTATTCACCCTAGTTGATGTTTTGCGAGCTCGGATTGGCGCACTATATGTTTCTAGTGTAGCAATATGATTTTCTGTTGGTTGATTTAGCGCTTTTGTCAGTAAAGCGAGTTCTTCACATTTTTGTATTGCAAAAGCAAACCAACTTTTCACTTCTGTATCTAAACGGGTTTCATCATTCAGGTCAATGGGGCTATGCAGTAATGAACATGAGGTGCCAACCCACAAATTACGCTGACCTAATAACGGTTTCACCCGTGAGAATTTTTCACCTAAATCGGCCTTCCATACGTTACGCCCATTGATAATACCGAGTGATAATACCCAATCTGCGGGTAGCGCTTTATGTAGCTCTTCAATATCATCAGCGCCTGCCACAACATCAACATGTAAGCCTTGAACAGGGAGGCTTTTAATTAAATCTAAATGGTGGCTAATACCATCAAAATAGGTGGTTAACAGCAATTTTGTGTTACCCGATAGCGCCTGATAAGCCTGTTGATACGCTTCTTGCCATTGCGCAGGTAAATCTAACACTAAAGCAGGTTCATCAATTTGTACCCATTCAATACCTTTTTCTGCGAGACGTGAAAGAATTTCCTGATAAACAGGCAATAATTCATTTAGCAATGATAAACGGTCAAAGGCTCCACCTTTAACTTTCCCTAACCATAGGTAAGTTATAGGGCCAATAATCACAGGTTTTACTTTATGACCTAACGCTAATGCCTCATCCACTTCATCAAATAATTGCGTCCATGATAATGCGAACTTTTGCCCTTTTTGAAATTCTGGCACGATATAGTGGTAGTTGGTGTTAAACCATTTAGTCATTTCCCCTGCTGGGGCTGGTGTTCCCGTTGGTGCACGACCACGAGCGACACGAAATAGTGTATCTAAGTCAATTGAACCATCTTCATTTTGGTGACGCGGAGGCACATTTCCTAATAGTAAGCTGGTTGTCAGTACTTGGTCATACCAAGCAAAATCACCAACAGGTAATAGCTCAACTCCCGCATTTTTTTGTTGTTCCCAATGGCGAACGCGTAATACGTGACCGACGTCTAATAGAGCAGCCTGGTCAATCTTGCCTGCCCAATAATCTTCTTGTGCACGTTTTAATTCTCTTTTTAGTCCAACACGTGGAAACCCAAGCGTATGATTTATAACAGACATATTGACCCCTTAAAATATTTAGCCGTCTAGATGTTTACACATCTATAATCAACAGGTACTGTATAAAGCACAAGCGCAAATTATTCATTATCACGGTGAAGGTTTTTCATGATCGAATTAAAACACTTAAAAACATTGCAAGCGCTCAGCCAATACGGTTCATTAGCTGCAACGGCGACCCACTTGCACCAGACACAGTCGGCCCTGTCTCACCAGTTTAGTGATTTAGAGCACAGACTAGGTTTTCGGCTATTTATTCGCAAAAGCCAACCATTACGTTTCACACCACAAGGCGAAGTTTTGCTGCAACTCGCACAGCAAGTCTTGCCATTAGTGAAAGATGCGATCCGCGTATGTAATGAACCTGGCGTTTGTGCATTACGTATTGCCATTGAGTGTCACAGCTGTATTCAGTGGTTAACCCCTGCTTTGCAACAATTTCGGCAAACTTGGCCACAAGTCAGCGTTGATTTTAAATCAGGTGTCACTTTCGACCCCCAGCCGGAGTTACTCTCAAGGGAATTAGATATCGTGATGACATCTGACATATTGGCAGAGCAAGGCCTACACTACACACCTATGTTTGACTATGAAGTGAAACTGATTGTCTCCAATGACCATCCGTTAGCCAAAAAGCCGTATATTGAGCCCCATGACTTGGCAGACGAAACCCTGCTCATCTACCCAGTACAACGGGATCGCTTTGATGTTTGGCGTCATTTTTTACAACCAGCTGGGGTCTCACCCAATGTAAAAAATGTAGATAACACATTAATTTTAATTCAAATGGTTGCAGCAAAAATGGGGATAGCAGCGCTCCCTCACTGGGCGGTTGATTCCTTTGAAAAACAAGGTCTGATTAAAACAAAAACACTGGGGAGTGGTTTATGGAGCCGACTGTACGCTGCTTGCCGTGAGGGGGAGCAGCGCCAGCCAGCCATTGAGGCTTTTACTGCGACCGCGACGGATCATGCTGTGGAGAACCTGTCTTATGTAAAGGGCGCGAAAGGATCCAACGCCTATGCACCCAAAGAGAAGCAATTATCAAGCTCGATCCTATGGTAAAGCTCAACCAATCAGGGTGCTGTTGCCAAATAGCAAAATTCACTAATAACCCTGCTGGAACCATCATGTTATTCATTATAGCAAGGGTTCCAGCATCAACTTTTGTGGCACCATAGTTCCACATAAAGTAGCCAATTCCTGACGCCACAATGCCAAGCCACAATAATACCCCCCATTGAAGCGTTGTCGTTGGCATCATTGATTTATTGCCAAATAACAACCAGCCAATCAGTGCAACTAGCGTAGCGCCCAGATAAAACCATGAAAATGCCTGATGTTGAGGAATAGGGTGTATTTCCATCAACCGCTTATAACCTACCTGCCCAATAGCAAAAAAGATATTTGCTAACTGCACGAAGAGTAAACCTAACCAAAAAGATTCACTTAAGTGATCATAACGTATGATAGCAGCACCAATTACAGCGAGTAGTGAGCTAAATAAGTAACCTTTACGGAGTGGTTGTCGTTCTAACAAATCATAAATCAACGTCACATATAACGGCGTTAATACCGTAAAAAGTAAAAACTCAGCTACCGTTAGGTATTGATAGGCATGGAATACAAAAAGATACATCACCCCAAGTTGGCAAGCACCTACCGCCATATACAGAGCAATCACCTTGAGGCTAAATTGACGCCAACGTAAGAAAGGTAAGAAAACTAACGAAGCAAGTGCAACACGCACCAATACCGAAAACCAACTGTCAACTTGGCCAGCAAGGTATTCGCCTATAAGACTAAAAGACGCTGCCCAAAGCAGCGTCGTAATAACAAGTAACCACATAATGCTGTATTTTGTCTCAAACTTAAGGGGTGTGAGTAGAATACTCGTTTTTTAGCCTTAATGCTCTTTTTCGATCAATACAGCTTCCAATAAATCCAAGTCAACCAGTAAAGATTGTAGCGTTTCGTTGCTGATTTTCTTCGTCGCACGTAAGTGATAGAGCTCACCGCGTTCCGCACGAAGCGCGGTTAAACGGAAACGACGCTCCAAGTCTTCAATCTGCAAGCTGTGTTCTATTTCATCCTGCCCAGCCGTTCGGCGCCTTAAATACCCCGTCACACGGGATGCCACCTCGCTAATATCTTCGGAATCTAGCTTTTCCTCGACATCCGCAGATAAACGCTCTTGCATTTTATTTAAGCTGACAATCGCGACTTCAGCCATTGCGGCTTTAGCCATACGAATTTCGTTAGCATCGGCATCCTTATCACCCACTTTAAAATTACGCAGTAATAAGGGTAAAGCGATAACCCCAGCAAAAATAGAGAATAGAATCACCCCCGCAGCAATAAAAATTAACTGGTAACGAGCAGGGAATGGAGAGCCATCGGTTAAAAATAGAGGGATTGAAAGCACACCCGCTAAAGTAATTGCCCCACGAACCCCTGCGAAGGAAGCAAGCCAGAGTTCACGCACAGTATAATTGGCAAATTGCAGTGGTTTTTTCTTTAAGAACAACCGGCTAAACCTTTTCATTAGCCACAGCCAGCAGAAACGGAGTAACAATAAAGCAAAGTAAATCACGGCTACCGCTGCAAATAGCATCCACGTTTCTACACTAGGGTCAAGTTCTGCTTGGATAACTGACGTTTCCCAGATACCCGGTAACTGTAGCCCTAACATAATGAAAACTAAACCGTTAAAGACAAACTCAAGCATTGACCAAACGCTATCTGCTCGTAACCTCATCGCTAATGGAGCGTTACGGATCACACCTGATTTTGTGATGGTCATCCCTGCTGCAACTGCCGCTAAAATACCTGAAAAACCAATATGCTCTGCGATCATATATGATGCGAATGGTAACAAGAGCATAAACACAATTTGTGTTGCTGGGTCGTCGCCACTCCAACGGCTCATAAGGCGCAATGATTTACTGTATAGCCAAGTAACGATAATCCCCGACAGTAAACCACCCACAGCGACTTTGAAGAACTCAATGGTGACACCTGAAGTGCTAAACACCATCGTGCCCATCGCAATTGCGACGGCAAATTTTAATGCAACCAGACCGGAAGCATCGTTCATCAGAGCTTCACCTTCAAGTACGCTCATCATCCGCTTAGGAATTCGCCCTTTCCCAACAATGGAAGATAACGCTACGGCATCTGTAGGTGACAATACCGCGGCAAGCGCAAAAGCGGCAATTAAAGGTATACCCGGCATTAACCAGTAAATTAAATAGCCAATGCCGATTACAGTCACTAACACCAAAACCAACACTAAAATAAAAATTTCTCGGCCATTTTGGAAAAATTCACGTGTTGGTGTCTTCCAACCATCAACAAACAGCAAAGGTGGGATCAGTAGAACCATAAATAGTTCAGGGTCAAAAGTGACATGCAAGCCAAATTGAGGCCATGCAAGTAATGCACCGATAGCAATTTGAATGAGGGGAAGCGGAATTCGAATAGGTAAAACTTTAACGGCAACTCCAGAAATAGAGACCGCTAAAATCAGAATCAAAATAGTAAAGAAAATTTCCATGTTGCCCTTACTGATTAACCAGACGACCAAAGTCTAAAATTTGCCTGCCGCCGCATAGTAAGAGATAGCACCGTCCAGACCATGATTGTTCAAATCGAGCCAGTAACGAGTGGAAACTATGGACTTCCACTTGGTTCACCGCCTTATATCTATTTTATCCTTAGCAATTATTTTTCGGGGAAAAAATTACCATTTTGCGATTAATCGATATAAAACGTTAAATAAGGCGATAAGATCGCCTTATTTAAATATTATGAACCTTAAATAGCTAATCCTGAGGCATAAAATACCACTAAAAGCACCGCAATAATCACAGTTCCCATATTCAGTTTACGCCATTCACCCGCACAAATACGGCCAATCACCAATGCGGCGAAACCAAGCATAATACCAGTCACAATATTACAAGTTAAAACAATAAACACCGCACACAGTAAACCTGACATTGAATCAACAAAGTCATCAAAATCAAGTTTAGAGACATTACTTAGCATCAACAGGCCCACATACATTAACGCAGGTGCTGTCGCATAAGCAGGCACTAAATAAGATAATGGTGATAAAAATAAAATTAAGAGGAAGAGTACCCCAACAACCACAGCCGTTAACCCTGTACGACCACCCGCTGCGGTTCCTGCTGCTGATTCAATATAGACTGCGGCAGGAGATGCACCGATCGCACCAGCAAAAATACTACTCACTGAGTCGGCAGTTAGCGCCTTACCACCATCAATAATTTGCCCATCTTTATCTAAAAGGTTAGCTTGCCCCGCAACAGCACGAATTGTCCCTGTTGCATCAAAAACAGCTGTCATCACCAACGCAAGCAAGCTTGGTAATACCATGGGTTGTAAAGCCCCCATAATATCCATACTAAATACTAGAGATAGCCCATCGTCACCCAATGATGGTAATTTAAAGAAACCTTGATATTGGACAGCGGGGTCAAAAATCAACCCAATAATTGAAATAGCGATAATCACCAGTAGAACGCCGCCCGGAACACGACGTTTTTCTAAACCAAAAATAACCGCTAGCCCAACGAGTGACATTAACACAGGGAAAGAGGTAAATTCCCCCAGAGCGACGGGTAAACCTGCATTTGGGTTTTTGATCACTAAACCAACACCATTTGCTGCGATTAGCAATAAAAACAAACCAATACCTATCCCTGTACCATGGGCAATCCCCATTGGCATATTACGTAAGATCCAGCTACGAATACCTGTAACAGAGATAATGGTGAATAAACACCCCATTAGAAAAACGGCGCCTAGTGCCACGGGTATACTAATTTTTTGCCCTAAAACTAAGCTAAATGCAGTAAAAGCTGTCAATGAAATCGCACAGCCGATGGCCATTGGCAAATTTGCCCATAGCCCCATCAGCAAAGAACCAAACCCCGCCACTAAACATGTTGCAATAAAAACAGCGGTTGGAGGGAAACCAGCCTGCCCCAGCATACCAGGCACAACGATGACAGAATAAACCATCGCTAAGAATGTAGTTAGCCCTGCAATGATTTCACGGCGAACTGAAGACCCGCGTGCTGTTATCTTAAAAAATGAATCCAATTTACAGTTGGATGACGCCTGTTGGCCTGACATGGTGTACCTCTGCTGTTAATAGTAAACGAATACTCTCAAATAGTGCTGACGCCTAACGCATACATTGACGTAAACGATTACGTTTTCAAAAAATAAAACCAATTGAGAATAAATTCTCTATAAAAACAGTTACGCAATCGTTTGGCTTTGAAATTAGAATAAAACGTATTGTGAGGAGGGCAATTATCGTTCTAAAACGGGCTAATGATCAAGTGTTTTTAGCATATCCCCCTGATATTCCCCCTTTCGTATTCAACAAAGGCTTATCAGTTTTTTCGCTAAGTACTTCCTTAAGGATAAAAAATATCTATTCCCCTCTGAGCCTTAAACGGACTTTCTAAAATTCCCTTTATTTTCATCGTAGTTATTTTAAGTAAAAATAACTAATTACTTTTCATATAGCGTTTGTTTAAAGAGAGTGATTATTTTTCTTGGTATAATCACAGAATATTTTCTTACAAAACGAACAACTTAAAAAATATTTATTTATGGTAGAATAATTTTCATACAAACCATTAAACATGCTTTTTTACGTTGTTTTTATTGAGAAAATAAAACATACATGGAGTGAATATAATTCATATATATACACTCAATTATTGTCAACCATAGTTATAATTCTGATTTATTTATAATAACGAACACAAAAAACATATTAAAATGTCAAATAAGAATACATCAATAATCACTTTACAACGGGGTGTTTTACTACTTTTTATTTGTTTCCTCGCAATGTATTTATTACCGGGAATATATAGCCATAGCCCTTGGAAGCAAGATGAAAATTATAGCTTTGGCATTATTCAAACCATGTATGAAACTAATGAATGGTTAGTCCCAACAAATGCGGGTGAACCATTCATGGAAAAACCTCCGCTTTATTATTGGGTTGCTACTATTACATCCCATTTATTTTCTGGTTTTATGCCCCTTTATGATGCAGCTCGTAGTGCAACTTTGCTGTTTTCAGCGCTCAATTTCGCTTTCTTTTTATGCTTAGCGCGCCGCTTTTTCCAAGCTAAAGACTTTACGGATACACGCATTTGGTTAGCTTTCGCACTCTATGCCTGTGCCCCAGGGGTTCTGCGCCACAGCCATGATATGTTCACAGATGTTGCTCTTATGGCTGGGGCAACTATCGGCCTTTATGGGTTACTCGGGCTAATACAGCAACAGAAACTGTTGATGTCTAGCCTTTGGTTATCCCTAGGGACGGTAATCACAATGCTCTCAAAAGGGGTTTTCATCCCCGGCGTTTTATGGATTTGCTTAATTTTATCCCCTATTTTTATTCGCCAATGTAGAACCAAGCAATTCTGGCTATTCAGTTTATCCGCAGGGTTAATCGCCCTTGTTGCTATTTTACCTTGGCCTATCCATTTATACTTGCAGCATCCTGACTTATTTATGGTGTGGTTTTGGGAAAACAATATTGGTCGCTTTTTCGGGTTTTCTGTCGAAAAATTAGGTGCAAAAGCCAATTTAACACGTATTCCAGCTGCCGTTTTATTGTTCGCCTTTCCTTCGGGTCTACTAGCTACAGCATATTTTTTAAGGCACCCTATCAAGCGGTTATTCAATCAAAACCAATATTTACTCACCCTATTTCCTTTATTAGGCATTGTTTTTTTGCAGCTTTCAGCTTCAGGTCGTGCCTTGTATTTGCTCCCATTTATTGCCCCAATGGCGATTTTAGCAACACAAACACTCTTAGCTGCTCCAGCGAAAATTTTACGTTATATTTCATATTTCGCGGCAATATTCTGGTCATTACTGATTCTATTTCTTTGGGCCTGTTACCTAATAGCATTAACAGGCCACCAGCAAGAATGGCTCAGCCCTTTTAGTCGCTGGCTACCGATGAGCTACCAGATGCCATTTTCCTCAGTGGCTTTTGTGAGTGGCTTAGTCATTACCTTAGTTTGGTTTTTACGTAATAAAATCATCGCTAACCCTATTTCACCTGCATTTCAGATGATGAAAAATTGGTTACTTGGGCTATGTTGCGTCTGGGGCGTGATTTTAACCTTATTTCTCGGATGGGTGGATTACACTAAAGGTTTTGAGGGAGTTTTTGTCGATTTAGATCAACACTTAGCAGGCCAATTTACTGCAACTGACTGTATGGCTTCAGATAATATTGGCGAATCAGAAGCACCCATGCTCTATTATTACACTGGTATCTTACACCAACGCCAAGATCGTTTTGAGCGCCCCGCACAATGCCGTTGGTTAATTGTACTATCAAAAGAAATTAAACCGGCCCCACAAGGTATGAAGTTATTTTGGCACAACCATAGGCCAGATGAAGATCGTGAAAACTTAGTGGTATATAAAGCTATTGAGTAATCGATAAGCGGTGTACTCCCTACCTGAGTGCACCGCTAAATTAATTAATTTGTTAATTGTTCAATAGATTGAGCACTGTACTTCTCACGAGTAAACCATAAAAAGATAGCCGCAGATAAAATCAGTAACACTGGTAGGCCTGAAGGTGAAATAGATGTAGCAATGCCCCCTAACAACGGCCCAGATAAATTACCGATCCCCCACAGCATAGCGGCAGCAGCATTCGCTACAATTAATTCATTCCCTTTAAAATACTGGCCTATCTGGACTAATGCGATGGTGTAAATTGCCCCTGCTGTTGCCCCTAAAACAAACAACAACCCCCAAATAAGATAAGGTTGGTCTATCAAAAAAGGGAGTAAAAAACTTGCACCTAATGTCACAACACCACAAATTCGATACAGTTTTTCTCTATTCATATGGTCAGCTAGCCAGCCAAACGGCAGTTGCATAATCGCATCACCGGCTAAAATTGCGCTAATCATTAATGCAGCAACAGCCTCTGTGTGGCCCATCCCCATCCCATAGATTGGAAACATAGATAGAATAGTGCCATCAAAAAAAGCAAAAAATAAAATCCCACCGCAAATACCTGGGGCAATTTTTACAAACTGAATAATAGAGAAATTAGACTTCGCGGCAGCCTCTGCGGAATGATCACCAACTTTTTGATCCATCAAAAGAAATAACGCCACCGAAATTAAATGGATCAATGTACAAATTAATAATGGTGATTTGTCTTCCACGCCATAATAAGCAATAAATGATGGCCCGAGTAATTGGCTCACTGTAAAGACAGTCGTATAAATCGCCAATATGCGGCCCCGCTTATTTTCTGGGGATAGTTCATTGATCCACGTTTCCCCTAAACAAATCATCACACCACTAGCCAAACCAGTAACGAGCCGCAAAGGAAATAATAACCACAGCGGTAAGGTACTGAGTAATGGCAATAAACTCACAGCAGAAATGATGGTTGCCAATAACATGGCCTTTCGCTTACCTGACCATAACACAATACGTTGGACTACAGGCGCGATTAAAAACATCCCTAACGCAGGTGCTGCGGAAATAATGCCAATATACAATTCATTGACACCATAATTATGTAACCTAAGCGCGACCATCGGTATACTTAACCCGATCACGATACCAATAACAGCAATACTCATGGTGATCGTAAAAATAGCGAAAAACGGGGAACGACGACAATTTTGCAAAAACTGATTATCAGAGCTCATTTTGAACTTAACTCGTTTCCTCTTCAAAAGAAACAGGTTTTAACTCCATGAATAAATAACTATTTAAAATAAAAAACCAATAAGCCACTAATGAAAACTATAGTTAGCTCATCAATTGTAGCATGACTAATATATTCCGCTATTTATCTCTACAAAAGCAGATTGTATTATTTATTTTAATGCCTTAGATGAACTAAAGAACAAAAAAATATCGATATAACAATGCGATTCCTGAGACTAAAATAACAATATTAATAATTTTCAAAAATGCTTCACGGGAAATTTTTAAGGTAATATGCCTACCCGCCCAAATACCGATTAACATTGCCGGGGAAAATGCCAAAGCAATCAATAAAATATCAATATTTAGATAAACACCCATAACCAAGAATATGATTACTCTGGTAAGAGTACTAAAGCCAATCAGTGTCATCTGAGTGATACGAAAACGTTGTTTATCTTCAATTCGGCTCGATAAATACATCGCATAGATAAACCCACCACTACCAAATAAGGCACTGAAAATACCGCCTATTAAACTGAATGGAACAACAAGTGCTTTGGAAAATGGTGTTTTCACTTTCTTGGAGAAGAAAGTGTTTAATACATAACCGATCACGAACAAACCCAGTAATAATACTAAAATATCCGGTCGCGGTTTTAATAAAATAGCGGCTCCAATTAAACTTCCTATTACCATTAGTGGAATTATCCATTTTATCTCTTGATAATCGGCTTTTTTCCCATCTCTAAATAAATTTAAAATGGCCGCAGTTAAATCAATTAGCGCTAATATTGGGACAATCATACTTAAGGGCAAATACATAGCCAGCACAGGAGTTGCGATAAGAGCTGAGCCAAACCCCGCCATACCAAAAACCAAATAAGCGAAAAGTAAAGTCACAAAACAAATCGCCATCTCTGGCGTTAATAACCCAAACGGCATACTGATTTAACTCCTAAAATTTTTGATACTCTCACTATAAATTTTTTAGGACAGATTAAATAGCCTTATTTTTTTGTGGGTAAATTTTAAAACTATATCAAAAAATAAAATAACCTCTTTAAATACAATATAAGATGGAGAATATGTGATTAGTTCTACTGAGTCATGTAGAATTAGCATAATGAATTGGAATTTAGGGAAAGCCATATTGTGGATAAAAAAATTAATATAAAAATTGGTCAAAAGATCCGTTTACTTAGGCAAGCTAGAAACCTTTCGTTGAATGAACTATCTCGCCTATCTGGGATCTCAAAAGCCGCATTATCCAAATTAGAATCCGGCGATTCAAACCCACGTATTGATACATTAGAATCGATTGCCATCGCGCTGCGTTTTCCGCTTAGCGATTTATTTACACGCCAACATGAAGCTTATCCCTACTTTGTCAAAGGGTCCTCGAGTGAAGAGGAATATTCACAGCAATTTAAATTCCGTATTAGTATGGGGAATATCTCCGAAATCTGGCAATTAACCATGAAAAGAGGGGCTATTATTAATAGCCCTGCGCATATGAGTGGAACCCATGAGCACATTATGGTGAATTCAGGTTCACTAATGTTGCGTTTGCATAACGATCAAAACATCATTCTAGAAGCAGGCGATTTTTATGCATTTAGCGGTGATTTTCCACATTCTTATTTATGCATAGAGGGAGAGTTACAAGCGACTGTAGTCATGACTTACTCCCATATCAGCGAAGGTGTTTAAACCGAGGCATGTTGTGCATCATAGCTAATGCGCAACGTCCCTTTTTTATATTTCATCGACTTAATTGAAAAATGCGTAATGCTATCCAATGAACCAACGTGCGTTCCTCCGCATGGCATTTCTTCAGTTTGGTCGATATAACTGATCCTCAGCTCGTCGTTTTGTTTTATTTCAACTTTCCGGCCACTGCTAATGCTTTGATTAACAATATCTTCAATATATTGACTATCCAGTTTTTCAAACGGCACAACCTCACCATCCATCATACAAAACTCGACTCGAGATTCATCAGGAAAATGATGCCCTTTTTGTGCAAGCCAGCCAAAACGCCGTAATTCCCAGTTTAACAAATGCCCTGCGGTATGCAGTGCGGCATATCGTTGACGTTTTTCTCCGTCAATAGCTGCAACAACGGTGCTCTCTAAATTTAAATTTATCCCATCAGGGAGATAAGCAACAATCAAACCGTTTAGGTGTTTCTTAATACGAACGGGCTCATTATTAACCCAAGCAGTATCGGCGGGTTGCCCACCACCTTGTGGATGGAAAATGTTATCTTGTAGTGCAACCCAGTGCCCTTCCTCGTCACTACCTTGTTTTAATAGAACTGTTTCTACTTCATATTGGTAAGTATTGGTGAGATAAATGTTGTTCTGCATAACTTTCGTACCTTTTATTATTCAATTTAGCAGAATGTATTCGCTTTTCATTCCCTAAACTATTTCTATAACCGCTTAAATTTATATCACCTTTGTTCGCTTTAGGAAACCCTTATTTATGATACTACGTTGAAAATTAATCATGATAAAAAAAGCCCACACGCATTGTGTAGGCTATTAAAAAAGGTGCTGATAAGCATTACTGCAAATAATTCTGCATGGTTTCGAAGAGACGTAAATCGTCACTGAAACGAACTTCTCTCACATCTTCAAGCTTTTCAACTTGATTAATCATTTGTGATAGACGCTCGTCTTTTTGCACCAACAGCCATATCCGGCTTTCATCTTTATTTTTAATTGGCATACAAAGAATGCCATCAACGTTAAAAGCTCTGCGTGCGAATAAGCCACATATATGTGACATCACGCCGGGATGGTTACGAACAATTAACTCTAAAGCTATTGGGTGATGTTCAAATGCCATAATTAAGCTCCAATCATATCAATGTTAGCTGCGCCTGGTGGAACCATTGGATAAACCTTCTGGTTAACATCAATTAAAACATGGATCAAACAAGGGCCTTTGGTATTCATCACCCTTTCCAGTGCCATTTCAGGATCTTCTTCATTATTTAAATCACACGTTTGTAAGCCAAAACCTGCCGCTATCTTAATAAAATCAGTTTGATAAGGATAAGCTGCCGCAAATATACGATTCTCAAAGAACAGATCCTGTTGTTGATGTACCATTCCCAACGCTTGGTTATTCATCAAAACAATTTTTATATTTAATTGGTGCTCGGCGGCTGTCGCCAGCTCTTGAATATTCATCATCAAGCTGCCATCACCCGAAAAACAAACAACCGTTTTGTCTGGCTCTGCTAATGCGGCTCCAATCGCCGCTGGTAAACCAAACCCCATGGTGCCTAAACCACCAGAAGTCAGCCATTGGCGAGGGCGCGATAATGGATAAGCCTGAGCTGCCCACATTTGGTGTTGCCCAACATCAGTTGTGATAATCGCATCTTCACCCGCAGCCCGCGCAGTAGAAAGAACTAATCCATAATGATTTAACGGGTTGTCTGCCTCGCGGAGATCCAATGGGTATTTATTTTTCAATTCACTAACTTGATTAACCCATTCAGTACGTTCATTACGTTCAACTAAAGGTAATAATAGTTCCAAGATCTGCCCTGCATCTGCGTGAATGGCGATATCTGGTCGTTTAATTTTACTAATTTCCGCTTTATCGATATCCACATGAATGATTTTTGCATTAGGGCAAAACTTCTCTGCCTTCCCGATTGCTCTATCGTCAAAGCGTGCGCCAATAACAATTAATAAATCAGACTCTTCCATGACCATATTTGTGCTAGCAGCAGCATGCATGCCTAACATACCTAAATATAATGGGTGTCGCATAGGGATAGTGCCAAGCGCCATTAAGGTCATCGTCGTCGGTAATGAGGCTTTTTCCGCAAACGCAATCGCTGTTTCTGTTGAATCAGAACTAATAACCCCACCACCAAAATACAGTACTGGGCGCTTCGCATTATTAATCATTTCAGCTGCTTGCAGAACTTTTTCCATATCAAATGCTGGCGCTTTATCTTTCGGTAATACTTCTGGTATTTCAGTCAGTTCAATAGTGGCAGTTTGAACATCCTTTGGAATATCAATCCAAACAGGTCCCGGGCGCCCTGACTCTGCTATACGAAAAGCATCACAAATAACTTGGGGTAATTCATTGATAGAACGAACTAAATAATTATGTTTAGTGACAGGAATAGAAATACCATAGGTATCAACTTCCTGAAATGCATCGGTCCCAATCATTGATGAGGAAACTTGAGCTGTAATACAAACTAGCGGGATAGAATCCAGTTTTGCATCCGCAATGGCGGTCACTAAGTTGGTCGCGCCCGGACCACTTGAAGAAATGCAAACGGCCGCTTTCCCTGTAGTACGCGCGATCCCTTGCGCAATAAACCCCGCACCTTGCTCATGACGAGCCAAAATATGCTGAATTTGCTTACTTTTACCTAAAGCATCATAGAACGGTAAAGCCGCCCCGCCAGGAATGCCCGAAACAATAGTAATACCATGTTTTTCTAATAAATAGACGATTAACTCTGCCCCTGTAAAACAGGTTTTATGTGGTGATGTAGTGCCCGATCCGCTCATCATAATTATCCTTTGCTAGCCTGCGACCCCAAGCGGAAGGTAATAAAAAACCCCGCTCGGTTTGCGCCGGCGGGGTTTCTAAATCTGCGTTGATTTGTACCCGTTACGGCGCTAAGCCCACGACCACCACCACACGCACGACCACCGCGGCACATGGCGCGGTTAGTAGTAGGTTTGAGTGATTAAAAGTCATGTTCACGGGGTTTTCCTGTTTAGTTTATTTGGTTTAACTTATTTGATTATTGTTCTTGCTTTCTTTAAGAAAACATAAATTTCTGATGATGACAATCATTTTTTTGCGTTTTAATTTCTACTAATCTCAAATGAGATATACATCACACTCCTCCTAAACCAACGAATAAACTGGGTATATCAATAAACTCAGAATTAAATTTTGATTAAATTTTCCTTTTTTACCCTACATTAAGACTTGACTTAAAGTCAACTTGAAGTAGTACCTTATGTAATATTCTACAGAATTACCCTATTAAAAACATCTTATTACTTGATTTTAATAACTTTTAGTTGAGAGAGGGCTTATGCCAAAATCCGTTTGGTGGTTAACAACGACGCTTGCATTGTTTATAACCGGAAATGCCATTGTACTTTCTGTTGCTGTCGTGGTTGGAGAAAAATTGGCAACAAACCCCACTTACGCAACGCTCCCATTATTAAGCCAGTATATTGGTTTGATCCTCGCAACCATCCCAATTGCCTATGTAATGCAAAGGTACTCAAGAAAAATAGGATTTATTATTGGCAACATTGGCGGGTTAATTGGTGCTGGGTTATCTATACTTGGCGTTTTAGAAAGTAGCTTAATTTATTTTTCTATCGGGCTATTTTTCACTGGTATTGCAATAGGCACTGCACAACAATTTCGTTTTGCGGCAATCGAGGAAGCTCCTGTTTCTTTGCGAGCTAAAGCTATTGGGCTTGTTATGAGTGGGGGCATTGCTGCTGCGTTAATTGGCCCAACCCTAGCGGTTACCACCCAAGGATTTTTTGCAGAATACCCTTTTGCTGGCCCATTTATCATATTAGGCATCATTTATCTTATCGCTTTGCTTTTATTATTAATTGTCCCCTTGAAGAAGACTGTTAAGTCCACAACAGACGAAACCTTAGTTAAACGTAGCTATAAGGCTTTGTATTTACAGCCAATTTTAATGCTGATTGCAATTGTTAGTGCTGCAGGTTACGCCATTGTTGTCTTTACTTTTGCCTCAATTCCTTTATCTATGAAGCAACATGATTTCCCCTTTTCTTCAATTGCAATTGTATTTCAGTTTCATGTACTTGGCATGTTCGCTCCATCATTCTTTACGGGCACATTAATTCATCATTTAGGCGCAAAACGCATTATTTTCTGCGGTATTGTTTTATTAATTTTATCTGCTGTCATGAACTTACTCGCTAACCATTTTTATAACTATCTTTTCGCGGGTATTTTTGTCGGTGTAGCATGGAATTTAATTCTTATCAGCACGACCAACCTGCTACCACACACCTATGAAATACATGAACGTGCCAAAGTACAAGGAATGACGGATTTTCTTATTTATTTTTTTGGGGGAATTGGCAGCTTAGCTGCGGGTATGTTGTTTTTCACTCTAGGGTGGCAAGTGATGAATATCTTATCCGTTGTTATATCCATCGCAATTTTGGTCGGTTTTTGGCAGTTAAAAAGATATATTCCAACGCACCAATAAACCATTTAATACTCACATCTTAATTCTGTGCTTATGGTGTAAAAACAAGTTCATGATAGTTTGTTGCTCCATAAATATATCACCATAAGTCAAACAACACTGGTTGAGTACTAATTAAAATTTTGCATTATTGTTATTTCACAAATTAACAGCCTGTATTTATATCTGTTTATCTTTTATTTATTGGTAATTTACATAATCAGAGATATGATTAAAAAGTAACTAGTAGGAAAATATTATGTATAAAGAAATTACTGTTCCCTACCAAGGGAAATACACGGAATTTCAATCTACAGTTGTCAATGAGATATTAGTTTGGATTGAAATGAACTTAACCAATCGTCTATTACTCGACGATATTGCACTAAAATCGGGATATACGAAGTGGCATTTACAGAGGGTATTTCGCAAAGTTGTTGGGATACCTTTAGGTGAATATATTCGCCGAAGGCGGATATGTGAAGCAGCAAAGGACCTCTGCACGACCGACCTTCAAGTTATTGATATAGCAATAAAATACCAATTCGACTCCCAGCAATCATTTGCAAAGCGGTTCAGAGCATATTTAGGTACATCACCGTCAATTTACCGAATTTCCGGTGAAAGCCAAAATGACCCTTTACTACTGGAACCCAAAGTTGCCTGATACGCAATATGAAAATAAAATTTGTATATTCTTTTATTCAACCTTCAATACAAAGCTCCATGTAAGTTAATTACTGGAGCTTTTTCTATTATTACCTTAAGAAAATATTAATTTAAGAAACTCTTAATTTAAAATTAATAATCTCTTAAGGTTTAAAGTTATTATTTAATTTATTAAGATAAAAATAAAGGCCTCACAAGGAAGCCTTCATTATATTTAATATATTCCTCTAATTATATTGATAATTAGAATGGAATATCATCATCGAAATCCATTGGTGGCTCATTAGTTTGTGGTGCTGGTGCTTGTGAACGAGCTGGCGCACCACCGCCACTAAATTGTTGAGCAGCTTGAGCTTGTGGCTGCTGAGGCTGACCCCAACCCCCCTGACCGCCTTGCCCTTGTGATGACGAATCACCACCACGACCACCTAGCATTTGCATTGAACCACCGATATTAACAACAACTTCAGTGGTGTAACGGTCTTGACCGCTTTGATCTTGCCATTTACGGGTTTGCAAAGAACCTTCGATGTAGACTTGTGAACCTTTTTTTAAATATTCACCCGCAACCTCAGCTAATTTGCCGAAAATAACCACGCGGTGCCATTCTGTTTTTTCACGCATCTCGCCGGTTTGCTTATCGCGCCAACTTTCAGAAGTTGCCAGAGTCAGGTTTGCCACAGCCCCACCGTTAGGCATATAACGGATTTCTGGATCTTGTCCTAGGTTACCGATAAGAATTACTTTATTTACGCCTCTGCTGGCCATTTATTACTCCTGATGCATTGAATTTTAATCTCTGGATTAGCCGAGAAGTTTACCACGACCTCGCTGATTTGCACCACGAAATTGAAACTCCCCCTCGAACTTGCGAAACACTTTCCAAATTTTAGTGTAATTTCTGAGTGCAATTTCAGTATAGACACAAAATAATTCACCGTTTCCCCTTCGACAAATTCGTTCTTCCCTTGAGCTTATGTATAATTGTACATTTTTAAGACTAAAACTCCCCACTCTAGACTGTTTAATTCATAGCTAGGCGGCAAGCGAAGGCATTACAAAGGTATATATAAGTATGTAACTACCTAGCCAAGCACAACCAACAGCACTAAGAATTTAAATAGGAGTAGTAGAAAAATATGGCAAGTACTGTATATCCATTCAGCCATAATTATGTGATAATGATCGCTTGCGATTGTTCAATATCAAATCATCCGGGAAGTGGTAAATGGATAATATCGAAGTACGCGGCGCACGCACGCATAATCTGAAAAACATCAATCTCGTTATCCCTCGTGACAAACTGATTGTTATTACGGGTTTGTCTGGCTCTGGGAAGTCATCTTTAGCTTTTGATACCCTATATGCCGAGGGTCAGCGCCGCTATGTTGAGTCCCTATCCGCCTATGCACGCCAGTTTCTTTCTTTAATGGAAAAACCGGATGTCGACCATATTGAGGGGCTATCTCCAGCCATTTCGATTGAACAAAAATCGACTTCACATAACCCACGGTCAACTGTCGGGACAATCACTGAAATTCATGATTATCTACGTTTATTATTTGCTCGTGTCGGTGAACCTCGTTGCCCTGATCATGACATACCACTAGCAGCACAAACAGTTAGCCAAATGGTTGACAATGTACTAGCGCAGCCTACCGACCGCCGGATGATGTTATTGGCTCCTGTCGTTAAAGAACGCAAAGGCGAGCACGTTAAGTTACTTGATAACTTAGCAACACAGGGTTATATCCGAGCAAGAATTGATGGCGAAGTCTGCGATCTTTCTGATCCTCCAAAGCTCGAATTACAAAAAAAACACACGATTGAGGTTGTTGTCGACCGCTTTAAAATTCGTGATGATATCGCCCAACGTTTAGCCGAATCCTTTGAGACCGCACTCGAGCTTTCCGGTGGTAGTGCTATTGTTGCCGATATGGATGACCCAAGTGCAGAAGAATTGGTTTTTTCTGCTAATTTTGCCTGTTCGGTGTGTGGTTACAGCATGATGGAACTTGAGCCACGGCTGTTTTCCTTTAACAATCCAGCGGGGGCTTGCCCAAGTTGTGATGGCTTAGGTGTTCAGCAGTTCTTTGACCCTGAACGGGTTATCCAAAATACAGAAATATCCCTGTCTGGCGGGGCTATTCGTGGCTGGGATCGCCGTAATTTTTATTATTTTCAAATGATAATGTCATTAGCAGAACATTATAAATTTGACGCAGAAGCGCCATACAGTTCATTAAGTCCTGCTATCCAAAAAATTATTTTATACGGTTCAGGCAAAGAAACGATCGAATTTAAATATCGTAACGACCGTGGCGATGTCACTGTTCGTCGTCACCCATTTGAAGGGGTGCTCAATAATATGGAGCGCCGTTATAAAGAAACAGAATCCACTGCGGTACGTGAAGAACTCGCCAAATACATAAGCAATCGCCCTTGTGTTTCTTGTCACGGAACCCGTTTGCGTAAAGAAGCGCGCTTTGTTTTTGTTGAGAATACAACATTACCTGAAATTGCTGATTACAGCATTGGCCACGCAATGGCGTTTTTCCAAAATCTAAAACTCACGGGTCAACGTGCGCAGATCGCAGAAAAAGTATTAAAAGAAATTGGCGAGCGGCTGAAATTCTTAGTTAATGTGGGGCTTAATTACCTTAGTCTTTCACGTTCTGCGGATACCTTGTCTGGTGGGGAAGCTCAGCGTATTCGTTTGGCAAGCCAGATTGGGGCTGGTTTAGTCGGGGTGATGTATGTTCTTGATGAACCTTCAATCGGCTTACACCAGCGTGATAACGACCGCTTACTCGAAACGTTAATCCACCTGCGTAATCTTGGTAATACTGTTATCGTCGTAGAGCATGACGAAGATGCCATTCGCGCCGCTGATCATGTGATTGATATTGGGCCTGGGGCCGGTGTACATGGTGGGCAAGTTGTCGCTCAAGGCACATTAAATGATATTGTCACGAACCCAGACTCTTTAACCGGTAAGTATTTAAGCGGTGAGCGTAAAATAGAAATCCCTCAGCAACGTGTCCCTATTAACAAAGACAAAATACTCACTGTATTTGGTGCTAAGGGTAACAACCTAAAAAATGTGACGCTAAAAATCCCTGTTGGTCTATTTACTTGTATCACAGGGGTATCAGGCTCTGGTAAATCAACACTAATTAACGATACTTTATTCCCTATAGCTCAACGCCAACTAAATGGTGCAACAACCATTACTCCAGCCCCTTATTTGGATGTAGAAGGTATAGAACATTTCGATAAAGTTATCGATATTGACCAAAGCCCTATTGGCCGTACGCCTCGTTCAAACCCTGCCACCTATACGGGGGTGTTTACACCAATTCGTGAGCTATTTGCCGGTGTTCCTGAGTCAAGAACACGTGGTTACAACCCGGGGCGCTTTAGTTTCAACGTCAAAGGTGGGCGCTGTGAGGCATGCCAAGGTGATGGGGTCATTAAAGTAGAAATGCACTTTCTGCCAGATGTGTATGTCCCTTGCGACCAATGTAAAGGCAAACGCTATAACCGTGAAACGTTAGAAATCAAATACAAAGGGAAAAGTATTCATGAAGTCCTCGATATGACAATCGAAGAGTCTCGTGAATTTTTTGATGCCGTCCCAGCACTCGCTCGTAAGCTACAAACCCTGATGGACGTAGGTTTATCCTATATTCGTCTTGGCCAATCCGCGACCACATTATCCGGTGGTGAAGCCCAACGAGTAAAACTCGCCAAAGAGCTATCTAAACGGGGTACTGGGCAAACTATTTATATTTTAGATGAACCAACAACGGGTCTGCATTTTGCTGATATTCAACAGTTATTAGCTGTTTTACATCAGTTACGTGACCAAGGAAACACCATCGTTGTCATTGAACATAACCTTGATGTGATTAAAACGGCAGATTGGATTGTCGACTTAGGCCCTGAAGGTGGTAGTGGTGGTGGTGAAATTTTAATTTCCGGCACTCCTGAAGAAGTTGCTGAGTGTGAAAAATCACATACTGCAAGGTTTTTAAAGCCTATTTTAGAGCGCGGTTATTAAAAACTAAAGGCACAGGGAAAGCCGCCATGGCTTTCCCTTCATATCATCTGTATTCTTTCTAACCTAACGAATAACTAGTTATTAATACAATAATATCAATTAAATCAGTTTATTGTTCATCCGTCCTCAACAATGAACCTAAATCGCATATGGCTTTCAGTGGATAGCTATTAGAACCAGTTTCTGACGGGGTAGCTCATACTTATTTTATTTTTTGACATCTATTTCATGTGAGGCTGCCGTTATTGATACCGCAACGCTAAAGTTACATGGTGTTATCGATCTCACATCATCGAATCGGGTCGCACAAGAACGTCAAGGGACCTTAACTGGGGATACTGTCTTAAATGTTGAACCCATTAATGATACATTCAGAAATACTTAAGAACTACTCATATATGGGACACTATTTTTCGTCTCAGTGATCAGGTAATGGCTGTTATTACAGATAAAAGATAAAAAAACGCAGGGCTCAGCCTGCGTTTATTGAATAACTTTCTTTATGGGTAAATAACTATTGGCTAACCGCAGCAAATGCTTCGACAATGCGTTTCACATTATGACGATTGACCCCAGCCATACAAACACGGCCAGTTCCCACTAGATAAACTGCAAATTCGTCTTTTAGGCGAGTTACCTGTTGTTGTGAAAAACCCGTATAGCTAAACATACCGCGTTGTTTTAACAAATGGTCAAAGTTTTGCTCAGGTAAAGCTTTCTTCAGTTCATCAACCAGCACTGTACGCATATCTAAAATACGTAAACGCATTTCTTCCACTTCCGCTAACCATTTCGCTTTTTCTGCGCTGTTGGTCAATACGGCAGCCACAATTTTGGCACCATTTGATGGAGGACTTGAATATAGACGGCGCACGCCTGCTTTAAGCTGACCTAATACACGGTCACGCTCATCTGGGTTTTCGCAAATAACTGATAACCCACCCGCACGCTCACCGTAAATACCAAAGATTTTAGAAAATGAGTTGCTAACAAATACAGGTAACCCTGCTTTGACCATAGTTCTAATCGCGTAGGCGTCTTCGTTGATACCTTCGGCAAAACCTTGGTAAGCGATATCCAAAAATGGGATTAGTTTATGTTCAATCGCCACTTTAGTAACTTCATCCCATTGGGCTGGCGTTAAGTCAGAACCCGTTGGGTTATGGCAGCATGGGTGCATTAAAATGATGCTATTTGCAGGCAATTTTTTGAACGTTGCCAACATTTCATCGAATTTAACACCTTTGGTTTTTTCATCGAAATACGGGTAATAGTGAACTTTTGTGCCAGCACCGGAGAAAATAGACGCGTGATTTTCCCAAGTTGGGTCGCTGCACCAAACCTCTGAATCAGGATAGTACTGGTGTAGGAAATCCGCACCAATTTTTAATGCGCCAGAACCACCAATAGTTTGCACGGTTGCAATACGCTCTTGAGCGATCAGTGGGCAATCTTCGCCAAATACTAGTTTTTGCAGTTCAAGGCGGTAATCTTTCAAGCCTTCCATCGGCAAATACAACGACGCACTGGCAGGGAGTTTGTTTAATGTAGCTTTCGCAGTACCAACAGTACCCAGTTCAGGCGTTTTACCTTCACCATCGTAGTAAAGACCGATACTCAAGTTAATTTTATTTTCACGAGTGTCTTTATTAAATTCATCCATCAACGACAAAATTGGGTCGCCCGGATACGCATCAACATGTTGGAACACAGGACATCTCCTAATCATTATTTAGCATTATTTCGTTTTGTTATTTGAAAATAACCCTTTGCTAACTATTCGTCTACATATTCCATCGCAACTCGTGAGGTTAATTTTGTGAGTAACTCATAGTTAATGATGCCTGTTTGTGCGGCAATTTCTTCAACTGGTAGACCATTGCCCCACAAAATAACGTCATCCCCCACTTTATCTTCGGCATTTGGCCCTAAATCCACGACAGTCATATCCATAGAAATACGCCCAATAATTGGCACTTTTCGTCCATTAATTAACACTGGCGTGCCAGAAGGGACATTACGCGGATAACCATCACCGTAGCCGATTGCGACAACCCCCAACCGTGTATCCCTATCGCTACACCATGTTTCACCATAACCGACGCACTGACCAGCAAAATGCTCCCTAACCGCAATTAAAGATGACTTTAATGTCATCACTGGTAATAAACCGAAACTATCTGCACTTTTCCCCTCTTGTGGGGATGCCCCATACATCATGATCCCCGGTCTTACCCAATCATAATGCGCTTCTGGCCAGAGTAAGATCCCTGCGGATGCAGCGATGGATTTTTCACCGTCTTTGCCTGCTATAAACTGTTTAAAGCAAGCTATCTGATTTGCGGTTGTAGAAAGGAGTGGAGCATCAGCTTGGCAAAAATGACTGACGATATTGATAGGAAGCTTAACATTTTTACAACGTTGCAGCCGTTGGTAAAAACCTTCTGCATCTTTTGGTAGCACGCCAAGACGATGCATTCCCGTATCTAGCTTCATCCAAACTTTCAGTGGGTGTGGAAGGTCGGCCGCTTCCAACATTGCCAGTTGCTCTACACAGTGGATAACAGTATCGATACGCTGTGCAGCCATCACAAGCAAGTCAGATTGCTCGAAGAAACCTTCTAATAAAACAATAGGTTTAGTAATACCATGCTGTCTGAGCAATAAAGCTTCATTGAGCCTCGCTACGCCAAAGCCATCCACCAGCTCTTGAACTGCGATACCGACTCCAGCTAATCCATGACCATAAGCGTTTGCTTTAACAACTGCAATCAATTGGCTATTTGGAGCGATGCTTTTCACCCGTTGCAAGTTGTGTCGCAGAGCGCGGCGGTTTATCAATGCGGTTGCCGCTTTCATTATTTCCTCGTTGTTTCTCTCTAATTTGGCCAAAAATTAAGCTGCACGTTGGCAGCTCAATATATTCTCTATTTGTTATACGCTAAAAAATATCAATTTCCATTCGATATTATTTTTATGGATCATTTAATTTTAATACTCTAGCCAATACTCTAAATAGTTTGGGTTGTCGCTAAGCGGCGATTGAGCTAAGCCTAGGAGCATACATAAGTATGTGACTTGCGTAGCTGAGTGTAGCCAGCACCGCGACAGCGCAAAAATATGACGAGTAGAACTATTTAATCTTAATACTCTAGCCAATACTCTAAATAGTTTGGGTTGTCGCTAAGCGGCGATTGAGCTAAGCCTAGGAGCATACATAAGTATGTGACTAGGATTAGGGAATGAAGCCAACACCGCGACAGCGCAAAATATGACGAGTAGAACTATTTAATCTTAATACTCTAGCCAATACTCTAAATAGTTTGGGTTGTCGCTAAGCGGCGATTGAGCTAAGCCTAGGAGCATACATAAGTATGTGACTAGGATTAGGGAATGAAGCCAACACCGCGACAGCGCAAAAATATGACGAGTAGAACTATTTAATCTTAATACTCTAGCCAATACTCTAAATAGTTTGAGTTGTCGCTAGGCGGCGATTGAGCTAAGCCTAGCAGCATACATAAGTATGTGACTAGGATTAGGGAATGAAGCCAACACCGCGACAGCGCAAAATATGACGAGTATTTAGTCTTCGTCGTTATACGCAGGCCCCGCGTAATTATCAAAGCGCGACCATTGACCATTAAAGGTCAAACGTACCGTACCAATGGGACCATTACGTTGCTTACCAAGGATAATTTCAGCGACACCCTTGAGTTCGCTGTTATCGTGATAAACCTCATCACGGTAGATAAACATAATCAAGTCGGCATCCTGCTCAATAGACCCCGATTCACGTAAGTCAGAGTTAACAGGGCGTTTATCGGCGCGTTGCTCAAGGCTACGGTTTAACTGGGATAGCGCAACCACAGGGACATTTAACTCTTTGGCTAGTGCCTTAAGGGAACGAGAGATTTCGGCAATTTCAAGAGTACGGTTATCGGAAAGTGCAGGAACACGCATCAATTGAAGGTAGTCAATCATGATCAAACTTAAACCACCGTGCTCACGGTAAATACGCCGCGCACGGGATCGCACCTCCGTCGGCGTCAGGCCTGAGGAGTCATCGATATACATATTGCGCTTTTCCATCAAGATGCCCATGGTGCTTGAAATTCGCGCCCAATCCTCATCATCTAACTGCCCAGTACGAATACGAGTTTGGTCAACACGGGATAATGATGCCAACATACGCATCATGATTTGGTTACCTGGCATCTCCAAACTGAAAATAAGCACCGGTTTTTCCTCGGTCATTGCCGCATTTTCGCACAAGTTCATCGCAAAAGTAGTTTTCCCCATTGATGGACGTGCGGCAACAATAATTAAGTCAGAGCCTTGCAACCCAGCTGTTTTTTTATCGAGATCTTGATAGCCAGTAGAAACCCCTGTCACCCCATCGTGCGGTTGCTGATAGAGTTGTTCAATCTTTTCAACGGTTTCAGATAAAATGGCTTCGATGCCTTTTGGCCCTTCGTCTTTATTAGCCCGTGATTCTGCGATTTGGAAAACTTTAGTTTCCGCAAAATCGAGGAGATCTTCACTACTACGCCCTTGAGGATCATAACCCGCATCCGCAATATCATTAGCAACAGAGATCATATCACGCACAATCGCACGTTCGCGGACGATGTCAGCATAAGCATTAATATTCGCCGCACTTGGGGTATTTTTCGATAACTCTGCTAAGTAAGCAAAGCCCCCAACACTATCCAGTTCACCTTGTTGTTCAAGGGATTCTGATAAGGTGATTAAGTCAATGGGCTTGCCCTGCTCAAGCAGGATCTGCATTTGTGCGAAAATAGTACGGTGGGGACGGCTAAAAAAGTCGGCATGAGTGACTCGTTCAGAGACGGTATCCCAACGCTCATTATCTAACATTAACCCCCCTAAAACAGATTGCTCCGCCTCAAGGGAATGCGGTGGAAGTTTCAAACCTTCCATTTGGTGATCCCGGGGGGCATCTGTTTTAAAATTCGATGAGGGTTTTTTAGCCATACATTTGCATCCAAGTCTATAATTAACGAACAGCTTCTAGTATACGCCAATCTGATTTTTGTTGTGGCATTCTTTGCACCTTCACGCGAGAGAATTGCCTGATAACGCTTTCAACAAAAAGCACAAACCAATAATTCTTCTGATTGAAAGATGGCGTTATAGTAAACCTATTGATATTGTAAATAAAATGAATAGTCCTTATTGGAGATTGTCATGGCAAAACGTATTGAGTTCGCACAACATGGCGGCGCTGATGTACTTAACTTAGTAGATTATTCCCCAGTAAATCCGGCAGATAACGAAATTCAAATCGAAAACCGTGCTATTGGTATTAACTTTATCGATACCTATGTCCGCAGTGGTTTATATCCTGTCGCTAAACTTCCCAGTGGCCTAGGTACCGAGGCTGCTGGTGTTGTCGTTAAAACCGGAGCTCACGTTACCGGTTTCAAACCGGGCGACCGTGTCGTTTATGCTCAAGGCCCTTTGGGCGCTTATAGCGATGTACATAATGTCCCAGAGAGTGCGGTTGCGCATCTCCCCGATGGGATAACCTTTGAGCAAGCCGCAGCAAGTTCATTAAAGGGGATGACCGTCTATTATTTATTCCATCAAACCTACCAACTTAAGCAAAATGAAGTATTTTTGTTCCATGCCGCAGCGGGGGGTGTGGGCTTAATCGCATGCCAATGGGCAAAAGCATTAGGTGCAAAAATGATCGGTACTGTAGGCTCCGCAGATAAAGCGCTGCGTGCTAAAGAAGCTGGTGCATGGGACGTAATTAATTACCAATCTGAAGATATCGCAGCTCGTGTTAAAGACATCACTCATGGCGAAAAAGTCAATGTGGTTTATGATTCTGTAGGGCAATCCACATGGCTGGCTTCTTTAGATTCACTAAAACGCCGCGGGTTGATGGTAAGTTTTGGTAACGCATCAGGCCCGGTTTCGGGTGTGAATTTAGGGATTTTAAACCAAAAAGGTGGGTTATACGTCACTCGTCCATCACTTGGGGTATATGTCACAAACCGTGCTGAGTTGGACCAAGCCAGCAACGCATTGTTTGACATGATTTTAAGCGGCAATGTGAAGGTAGATGTGCCGCAATCGCAAATTTTTGCTCTGAAAGATGCGCAAAAAGCCCATGAAACAATTGAGTCAAGAAAAACCCAAGGCTCGAGCTTGCTTATTCCATAACATAATAAGTAACGCCGAATAGAGCTGAAAAGCACCTTACGGTGCTTTTTTTATAGGTAAAATATGTTACTCACCCCGGGTTACAAACGCCAACGCTTGCTCAACGACCGCTAAATCCGCGCCTTTTTTATGGGCATTCTCACTTAAATGGCGGCGCCATTGGCGAGCACCAGGAATACCTTGAAAAATCCCTAACATATGGCGCGTCATATGACCTAAATAAGCGCCTTTAGTGAGTTCATTTTCAATATATGGATACATTTCTCGTACTGCATCTACCCCATTCGTAATAGGAAAATGCTCACCAAACAATTGGTTATCTACGGCAGTTAAAATCGATGGGTTTTGATACGCTTCACGCCCGACCATTACGCCATCTAAATGTTGAAGATGCTCTTTCGCCTCTTCCAACGTTTTGATACCGCCGTTAATCGCCATAGTTAAATGCGGAAAATCGCGCTTTAATTGATAAACACGCGGGTAATCTAACGGTGGTATTTCACGGTTTTCTTTTGGGCTCAAACCGGATAGCCATGCTTTACGAGCATGGATAATAAACATTTCACAGCCGCCTTGAGTCGAAACTGTTTCAATAAAATCACATAAAAATTGGTAGCTATCTTGCTCATCAATGCCAATACGTGTTTTAACTGTGATCGGAATAGTTGCCGCATCTTGCATTGCTTTCACACAATCAGCCACCAACTGCGCATCCCCCATTAAACAGGCACCAAAACGCCCATTTTGAACGCGATCTGAAGGGCAACCCACATTTAAGTTAACCTCATCGTAGCCACGCTCTTCGGCTAATTTTGCGCATTGAGCTAATGCAGCAGGGTCGCTTCCCCCAAGTTGTAGAGCAACAGGGTGTTCCTCTTCACTAAATGCGAGGTAATCCCCTTTTCCGTAAATAATCGCCCCTGTTGTCACCATTTCAGTATACAACAAGGTATTTTTGCTTAATAAGCGGTGAAAATAACGGCAATGACGATCGGTCCAATCGAGCATAGGCGCAACGGAAAATCTATTAATGTTCTTATAGCCTGTCATACCTTGAAAACCCTTGTTTTCGCTGTTTTTTATATTTGTCGTGTTTCCGTGCATTTTGACCTATTTTAGTGTATTTTTGCTTTATCAGGACACCAGTGAGGACACCTTGAATTTGGTGTCCTCAGTGTCTAAATCTGTCATGGAAAATATTAAGATGGCTTATTATAGCATAGACAAAAGAATGAGAGCAGATGGTACTGTGCGATATCGCTGCTCGGTTAGCATCAAAAAAGACGGTAAAAGAATTTATAACGAGAGCAAAACATTCACAAAGCAAGCTCATGCTAAAACATGGGGCTCAAAGCGTGTCATTGAATTAGAACAGTCAGGAGTCCCCAATCCTGACGATGTTAATAAAATAACTGTTGGTGAACTAATTTATAAATACATCAATGATCCTAACCTAGGTGGTAAAGCTGGTCGCACAAAAACCTATGTTTTAAATATGCTACTCGATTCAGAACTAGCAAAATTACTTCTAAACGAATTATCTATTAATCATATTATCGAACATTGCCGCTATAGAAATGCTGCTGGCGCTGGCCCATCAACAGTAAATCATGATGTTAGTTATTTGGGGTCAGTACTGCAGTCAGCAAAACCTGTTTACGGAATTGATTACACTAAAAATCCAACCCTTGAAGCTAGACCGTTACTTAATCAAATGGGGTTAATTGGTAAATCTAATAGAAGAAGTCGCAGACCTGTTAATGACGAACTAGAAAGGTTAGAAGAGGCATTAAAAAAACGAAGTGAGCACAGAGGGGCGCATATCCCATATCTAGACATTCTAGAGTTCTCAATTCTTTCATGTATGCGTATTGGTGAGGTCTGCAAAATAAGGTGGGAAGACGTTGACTACAATACGCGTTCCGTCATTGTCAGAGACAGAAAAGATCCACGTAAAAAAGCTGGAAACCATATGTTTGTTCCATTACTTGGTAATGCTTGGGAAATTTTACTTCGACAAGAAAAGAAAGATGATCGAATTTTTCCATACAATTCAAAATCTGTTTCAGCTGGCTTTCAACGAGTTAGAAATAAATTAGGAATTAAGGATCTAAGGTATCACGATTTAAGGCGAGAAGGAGCTAGTAGGTTGTTTGAAGCTGGGTTAAATATTGCTGAGGTTGCTCAAGTGACAGGACATAGATCTTTAAACGTATTGTGGCAAGTTTACACCGAACTTTTCCCCAATACTCTGCATGGAAAGTATGAAGAGCTTATCAAAAAATAATTTTTATCCACCTAAATATTGCAACTCACTTCATTACTGTATATAAATACTGTATAAAAACACAGTAAAAAGGAGTTGCAATTATGCTTCGTATTGAAATTCTCTTTGATAAAGAAGCAAGTAATAAGCCATCAGAAAAAGTACGTAATGCTCTACGTGAACGAGTAATACAAAAGGTGGGTGATAAATATGGCCCTCTAAACGTTAGAGTAGACTTAAGCTCGTCAACATCATTAGTAGTTACGGGTGCTAAAAGTGATGATGCCACTAAAGAAATAAATGAAATTATCGAAAGTATTTGGCTTGACGACTCTTGGGTTCCAGCATGAAGAATGACCGCGGAGAAAGTAATATCGATATTGTCCCTCGAATTACAGAAGTGAAAGTAGGCGTTAATAGCCCTTATGAAATTCTAGTGTTGGAAATTACCTTTGCCGATGGCTCTATCAACAAAGAAACGCACAAATAGGAAGATATTGATAGACCGGCACAGTGCACCTACTTATCTCGTGATATTGCAGAGCATATGTACGCTAAGATTGGAGAGTATTTAGAAAAAACAGATGATGACTATCCTGAACCTGTCAAAAAATATTTAATGTGATAAGAAGCCGCTTTTTACAGCGGCTTTATTTTTTATCTAAAACGCACTCAAAATGAAAACATTGAGCCGATACAGATCTAATCTACAAAGTTGGTATTTACACTAAGAAAGTAATCACTTATTGCATTCTCCGATTGATTCTCTATGTACATCAACCCCCCTTTTCGATTAAACGCCGTTGATTGCACTGCATTTGATAGAATATATAATCTATTCCCTTCAAATTTTATTTGAAACCTAACAACTCCTGATGATGTATTTACATTTATTAAAGATGCAACAACACTATCATCTTCACCCTGCTTTACTTCTAGTGTTTTTTCATTTGTCATTTCAACATAGTAGCCATTTTTATAGGAAACATCGGGCTTGTATGCTATCCAGATCCGCATACCAACCGCAAATTTGGCTTCAAAACTAATGTAACCACTAAATGTATCTGAAACGCGGTCAGCTATGCGGCTGCCTATTGAGTAATCATATTTGTCATTATGATACCCAGATTTATTATCGACGATGGTTATCGGTAGCAAGCTTCCTTTTCTAACATCTGAATAAAATTGATTGCAACTTGAATTTTTCACGGTTTTCGATACAGATAAGAACGGGGCATATCCTGTCGTTGATGATTCACCGCTATAATAGACTCTTATAATATTCGGGCCATAGTCTAAATCGGTCAAACGCATTACATAATATCCCTTTAATTCAGCCCCTACTCCACTCACTGTTTTTTGATATGATCCACTTGCATTCATTAAAATAACAGCTGCGGGCTTTGAGTGAGGCGAGGGTAGTGGAATAATAATATTCAATACACCCCCGACAACTTTATTGTTGATAAGAAAATCGAAGGTCGGTGTTTTAGGCGTTGTGCAGCGACTAACTGCGCCAAAATCTGCTAAAAACCGCTCAGATGTATCGTTTAATGTAATTGTATTAAATTCTTCCCGACTGATAGAGTCATAGCTGATATGACGCGCGGTCCTAAATGCAGTGATCACGTCGTTGCTATCTATCTCTGTAACACGAGTATTAAATAGTGCATTGACAAGCTCGTAACCCATAAAGCGATGACCGATCTCTTTTGGGTGCGTAAAATCATAATCTTGTGGTAAAGGGCCTGAATAAAAAATATCAGATAATGTTGATTTACTATTGCATGCATAGTCAATTAGCTTTGAACCAACATCAAACCATTCAACACCATAGCGACGAACAACAGCATCTTTAAATGCCTCGGTGTTGTCATTTCTTACAGAGCACATTGAATTCGAAATTAACGCGACGTACGAGCCGTAGCCCCAGCATTTTCTTATAAATTTATCAAATTCATCTAAATACTTATTAACTAATTCCTCAGATGTAATGACATCATTATGCCCCATCGCAAGGAAAACAACGTTAGGCATTGTATTTTTATACGCCGCATTTTGAAAAAAACCAAAGTCGATATTACGGCAAGCCCACCCGTCGATTAATTTTTTACCACTTGATGATGCGTTGCTTGTTTCAATTACACGGTTTGGATTCAAACTAATTGCATGGCGCGATGAATTCCTGAACACAGAGAAATATCCGTTTTTCCCGCCATTTGCGTCATGATCATAATTCGTTGAGTTTAAGTTTCCATCCGCATCTACAGGGTTAGGCTTCCAATCCACTGATGCTCTACCGTCGCTGATTGAATCGCCTATAATCCCGATCCGGGGGTTTTTATTTTGAGATAAAATTGAGTTTATGCGTGATTTTATTGAGTGCTCTTGTACTTGAAGATTTGCTAAAGCAACATCAAATACATGCTCAATATTCCAAGGGTCGCGAGTCAGTATTTTCCCCTCACCCTTGAAAATTGTGACATCATCGCCGGGTAAAAGGTTGCAGCGGATGGTTGTGTTTAAAGGGATGTAAACATCTTTTCCATAGTTGTAAATTGCATCTCTATTATTTGTGGTCGTATCCATGACAACATTGGGAACAAACATTACTGGTAAAATTGAATTATATTTCCCTAATGCAATCTCTTTCCCTGCAAGCGGGGTAATTGCCTCTGATTCGCTATCACCGACAGCGTTAGAAAGCTTTGTTTTCCCTTTTACTTCTGTAGTTGCATCAGGCACATTAACTTGGCTATCCGATATCGCTTCTGTGACTGCTTTTTGACTCATAACCTCATCTTCAGAAGAACCCGTTTTCTGAACAAGTTTCGGAACTGATGATTTAGCTATTTTTTCAATAGACAGAGCCAGTTGGTTGTCTTTATTCGGATCTTGTACCACACCAGCCTTTACTAAAACATTCAAAATTTCTCGCTGGATTGCGGTAAGCCATGGCCCCTCCAATATTGTCGGTGGCGTTCCTGTTGAAATATTACCATTCGTAAATTCGCCGTTTTTATCGGCCGTGTTGGTGACATCACCAATTTTTTTCATGACAAATCCTCACTCAATTAAGGTGATAAAAGTAAATTAATAAGGTAATTAATTAGTTATTCAGAATAACCAATTTGGACAATAGTATGAGGGGGAGATATTTGATTAAATTTACACTTAAGATATCGGTCTCCCCATGACCTGAGAGGATCACCGCAATAACTGATTCCAGCTTTAGCTGCTGTCACGTCTGTATCACCGGCATTAACTCGCCATGTGTATAACCAATCCCCCGTATACAATGAGTCACCACATGCTGATATTCCCGCCCTTAGCGCCCGAAATTCTGTAATGGTAATTTGATATCCCAATTCATCAGCTAAATGGATAAAAAAGGGTTTAGATTGCCCTCCAGTTGAAATTAGCCTTGAAACAACCGCACCTTGTCTTTTAGGTAAACTGTCCATTTCACCGATTGCACAATCATCTGGTAAGCCTAGCGTTTTTTCCCATTCGGTTAGCATCACCGTGGCTGTTTTAGGAAATGAGCCACTCAGCAATTGAATAGAGTCAATATCAGAAATATGATAATTCCATGCAAGCCCCTTTAAAACGGAGTGCATTGTACTGTCAGGCTTCCAGCTCCACGCTAAACCATGAGGGGCTAAACTGATTAGTGCCTTTGTATAATCCTCTACGCTGTATGCAATCATGAATAAATGACCTCCCCTCGTATTGGAATTTCACCGATCCCCAATTCAATTTCATCAATAGGCATAATTAACTTGTACCCAACTAGACCCAATGCAGCAAAAATGGTGCGATCGATATCTGCTGGGTTAATCGTATTTAATTCCGATGGGTCACTATTGATATAGAAAAACCCATCAATGGCTCCTTCTAATTTTCGTCTTGTTTCTTGGTCAATATGCGACAACCCGCTAAATTCAAAATCAATTTTCTTTTCAACTGGAGAACAAACCCACAATAATGCGGTAACGGATTGGAGGTCATAAAGATAGTCAGCAACGCGCAACTGATCTCCAGTCGCATGGACTTGATAAACCTCTTTCGTTGCTGGGCCATCAGTGCCGATTGGAAAACCGCCATTAGTATTATTGTCACACATGATATAAATACCAACTGATCCCGCACCTAAAGCTCGACGCCTAATCCATGCTCGCGTTATTCCTGGTACTTCTTTTGCCCATCCTACATAATCATTAGCATTTCCACCTTGTGATGGATTTTGATAGGCTTCTAATATACGGCTTCTAAATAGTTCTTCTTGCTCAATATCTGCACCGCCAACAATAGGCTCAATTGCAACTAATTCCGAGGAAACACCGGGAATGCTAACATCTAAAGTTAATTTAGTTCCATCTGGACTATTACCAAATGAACCATCACCATCTTTAGTTGTATTGATATCAGGTAAAATCGCTACAATTGACAGAAAGGTTTCGCCAGAAGGTTCAATAATACCTTCCTCTGTCGTTTCATATTGGTAGCCATCTCCCCGATTCAGTTTACTCCCTTTACTAATCACGCTACCCGGAACACCCATCGCTTTTACAGAGTTGCATTTAGCCTTTTGCGGGGCTTTTCGATAAATTCGTTTTAATGCCCCCCATCCTGCTAACCATTCATCTGTTGCTGTAAAGGGAGTTGTTTGCTTTGCAATATAGTCTAAATAGCCATAATGCATATGCGACATACCCGCGGTCATATCTGCTAATATTTTCATATTAGAGAAACGCAATAATGCCCCTGGTTCTTTTAACTCTGAACGAATGAATTGCTCGCCCTGCTCCCGTAATTCTGAAAGTGTTTTTCTTTTAAATGGCATGATTATGCCTCCCAAACCCAATAAAATCGTAAGTCACCTTTATCACCCGGTCTGTGATAACGAATAATCATATTTAGCCTATTTGGGTAAACAATTTGAGTGGCCACTTCAAAAAAAGAAACCACCCCATCATCAATAAGCCATTTAAGAGACTCTTTGGCATAATCTTCCGCTTTACTCGCAACAGATTTAGTTAGCTTTTCTCTGTCGAGTAACCACAGGCGAGATCCAATGTTGTAATTATTTCCTAAATCCCCCCACCAGCCTCTGCGATAACTTTCATCCAATTTATCATCAGGTTTTGCAACACCATCCGTAAATAAACTAATCATGATGGCAGTTTGTAGATCATCACCCGCCAATAAATCACCAGAACCTTGAAACCAGTCCGCTTTATTTGAATTAACATGCCACCAGCTTGAAATATCGGACATTAAACTTTCTCCTTGATGGTGTCACTGGTGATAGTGCTACCACCCGATTGGACATTTTTAACATCATGATCATGGTCGTTATAACTGTCTCTTAATGCTTTCAACGTCGATTGGTTGCCTTCACAGTTATCAATGATATCGCCTGTCACTTTCAATAGTGGGGTATTAAGTAAGACCTCTGTCGTTGCATTGACTGTCACTTTATTGGCGTTGTTAACTGTGACATCTTTATCTTTTGCCTCAATCACAATGCCTTCCTCTGTCATTAAAATATGTAGGCCCCATTGGTTATAAAGCACACTTTCACCTGATTTAAGGTTCTGATGCCTTGATGAAGGATGGTTACTTGCAAAGATAATCGCATTTGAGCGATTACCATTAAGGTAAGCAATTAAAACGTCTGACCCAGCTGGCAATGATGATGAAAAACCAAAGTCGGTATAACGAATAGTACCGTCTCTCACTTCCATATTATTTTGGTACTGTACTTTTTGAGAGTTGCCTGCATCATCAGATAGGGTTGTTTTACCAAAACCAACCAACATTGCGATCCGTGTTTTGATATCTCTTAATATCTGATTCATCATTACATCCTGATCGTTTGATAGAATTCATATGGCTCAACAATGAATGCTTCAGGAGGCATTAGGGTTAAGATAGCTTTAGTACCATCACCACCCCGAATAAATACAACTTCAGATAGCAACCATTGTTTATCTTCAAGACCGAATATTGGAATGTTGATAGGAATTAACGTATTGGGTTGCCAAAGTTGATTATCTTTATCTCTCCAACTATCAATGACAACACGTAACTCCTTAGATCGGCCATAGCGACGGTTCATTTCCCAATTAATCGCTTCCTGCTCTCTTCTTGCTGTAATAAGGTTGCTTTCAACAATTGTGATGTAATTACGGTACCGCATTTTATCGGCTTCGGGATCTTGTGCTCTGGCGTTCTCAACTGATGAGTAGTCACCGCTCATTGGTGATATAGATAGAGAAACACCAATATATTCAGAATACCGATTACTCATGGAATCAGAGTAATTAGCTTCTTCAATATTTTGGCCTTGAGAAATACCACTAGCAGCAACTTCTGTTCCAGCTCGAGACAAAAATAAACTCCCATCAGGGAGTTCATAATAAAGTAGTGCAGACCAACGGCAAGTTCGTTCAATGACTTGCTGTGAAGACTCTCCCCAATTAAGCGTAAACTGGGGAATGTTCTGAAGTTTGTTATCAGGGATATCGCTAACGACATCAATGTCATACCAGCTAGCCAGTTTTTTCGCTATTTGTAACGCATTAGATTGACTAATAACATTATTTTCCCAATTCGCTGAACAATCGACCAAATCTTGACACTTACCACGCCCTGAAACACGGATCTGATGTTGCGTCTTATTAATAGCAGGGTTCCAACTATCGATATAGCCAGTAACAACCCTATCTTCACCTATCATCACTTCACAAGGATCACCCGCTTTCACTAATTGTTTTTCATTCGTCGCTGGATAATAGTCCATCAATGACAATTCAAAGTCGCTGGGGAATCGTTCAATACCACGCGTAATGCGAATACTGTCCCACCCCATAATGCGTTTGCCATTTATGAGTAATGAAACTTCATCGTTGTTTTTATCACTCATTTTTTCAATGCCTTAAAATTTATGGGCATAAATGCCGGATGGCGAGGTGAAACCTCCATTACCAATTCATCACTACGACTTGCATCCTGGTAAATTCGATTAGAAACATGTAAAACACTTAATGTTTCAGGTAATGAATACTGAGTTAAGCGCCCTTTTTCTGATCCCTTATAAATATATTGAGTTACAACGGCTGCGCGCATTTCATAAAGTAATTGATATGCATCATCCATCCCTAGATCGCCTATTTGGGTTAATGCATTGTCAATAATATGGCAAATGTCTCTTTGTTGGCTTGCTGCGTCATTACTGCTACTCGGCAATGTTTGTGTCGAAAGTGTGGCAACTGCCGCTGAAGTGATAACCGATAAATAAGCAACTGTCAGTATTGTAACCCGCTTACTTTGTGCATCTTCTTGGTATTCTGGATATTCAAACAACGATAACTGCGAAAGTAAGTGAATTCTACGGTCAATTGAACTGGCCAACTCCATCATTTTCGCTATAGTGTCTTGGGTATATTGGCAAAATTGTTCGGGGTCTTTCGCTTGCTGAACTAACTCAAGTTGCTGAGATAGATTCTCACGATCTATTGTGATAGCTGTTAATTGCTTATCTACAATTGTTGATTCATCACCATTTAATTCAGTAATAAACTTTTTACCTGTCGCCCCCGAAACTGAACCGCCCAATTTACCACTCTGATAACGGCCATACTGATCTGAACCAAACACACTACCTAATGAATCACTCAAGTTTGTGGCTTCATTAACCGTTTTTTCAGCCATCATGACCCAAAAACTTGCCGTTCGTTTTATCGTTTCTAGTGTCTGAGTAACCGCTCTCATTTCACCTTTGATAAGAGAAATATATTTAGCGGCCATTGTTGTGGTCGTTTTTAGCCAATTTTTAGAAGTTAAAATGCCTGAATTTTCTGATTCTGTTATTGCGAAAATTTTTAACCCTGATTCAATAACAACTAGCTCAAACTCAAATACTCGCCCATTCTCAGCATTTTCATTAATTCGCAAGCCACTTTCAGTCACATTTACCGTTAGCTCGCCTAATGTGGGATGAATTAACGTTCCTTTATTTCCTTCCTCACAAGCAGCGATCAAGTTATCACGCTGAGTGAAAACATCAGGCGCGTCGTAAACCAAGCTATCTTGAATTAAAAAACCTTTTATTGTGAACCGTCGAGTGCTACGACCTATATCCTCAACCCATGCCTGATCTCGGTAAGGATATTCATGTACTGCGACACGGCGACCAAATACACCCTCGCCAGACACCACACCAAAGGGAACGCCACGAAATGAAGCCTGACGTAAATGTTCAGTCCATGACCATGAGCTATCCTCTCCCAATAAAGAAGATAATGCGTTTTTAATTAATGCCATGGGAACTCCAGAAATGAAAAAAGCCGCAAAAGCGGCTATATCAATATATTTTTAATTACAATTTTATGTGGCAAGCTGTAACAAATTGACTAACGGCATTTGTTGAATTATTAACATCCCCAGTTCTAGACTCTTTGAAATCTACACTCTCAACATTAACTCCTACTAAAAATTTGCCTTTAGCGACTTTAAGTTGCTGTAAAGAATTTAAAATTTTCTCTTTGTCTGTTGATACCACTTCTACAGCATTAGCATTTTTAACTCTAAACGTTGCATCTAGCTTAATTATACTATTGCCATCCACTTTAAATAATAGTTCCGCTGGCACTGAAGGAAACGTTGCATCTTTGACAAACTCTATATATGAGAAATAAAGATCATCTCTTTCACACCTAAATAGAATTACGGATTTAGAGTTTTTAAGTTCCCCTACCATCATTGCATCACTTTCACCAAAAATATTTTCCTCGGCATTTGTCATCCATGCCGCTTGTGAAAATACTGGAGCAAGTGATATTAATAACAATAATATTAGCCTTTTCATGCTACCTCTTAGTGCGATTAAAATATTCCCTATAATACTAAGACATTTTAACTGATGTTGTCACTTTACTATTTATGGTATATCCATAGCTGTTGTAATACGGCCTGTTGTATTCACGTTTAATAACTGTTTGACACCTGTAACAGGATTAGTTAATACAATTTCTAACGTTCCTTTGCTTTGATTTTCTGCCAGCCCTAACCGTATAGCTTCACCTATCACCTCGGCAATGTTGGTATTGGCTGAAACATCATTCATAGTGATTGATGGTGCGGATTGAGAAGTAGGCTCTTGCTGTTGCTCAGAATCCAAATACCATCTATCGCGCTGTTCCATTAATCGTGTAGAATTGCGTTTTCCAGCCCACTTAGGGTGATTTATAGCATCATCAATAGAACCCATCATTTCTTCATAAGAATATGGCTGATAGCCTGTTTCCTTTTTGATTATCCCATTCATGGCATTGGCTAGCACTTCGGGATCATATAAGTCTAAAGGTTGATATGGCCCAACTCCCATATGCTGAGACATATGGCGAATATATTCACCTGTTTTATTATTATCACTTCTAGGGGCATACTTTCTCATAATCCCATCTAAGGTGTTATTACCACGATCCATAAATAGTAGTAGTTGGCGTGCTAATGCAGCCCTACCGTCATTTTCGTCTTGGAAAATAGCAAAGCCTTTTTTATTCCCATATATATCAACTCCCGGTTCATCTCGTCCAATCTCATTACTAGCTTCCCTGACATTACCTGGGTTGTTATTACGGAACGCCCGTACTCTTGGATCTTTATTGGTTGTCATTGACCAGTAATCAGGAATTTTGTCACCGATATTGATTCTAGACTCTGGGGGTTGTGGCTTAGGGTGACTTTCCAACCATTTATCATACTCTTTTTGAATATTGTCAGTCATATAACCAAAATCAACGGCAACCTGATCCAACCAGCCTAACTGATCTTTAAACTCTGGGGTTTCATAAGCCCAGCGTAGTATTTTGGATTGCTCGCCATTAATTATACCAAGAGACCGATTGATTGCTGCACTATCAGGCCCATACTCAATAAGCTCTTGAGCTCCCCCCATGATGAAAGAATCATTAACCGCAAATTCGTTAACTTTATCCTTTATTTGTGTTTTTTTACCTTCCCACCTTGCTACAATTTCATTGAGGGCCGTATCGACCTTGCTCAAATCTTCAATAGTCTTTGTTTTTCTTGTAAACCCCCAGTCATCAGAGTTCTGTAACCTTTTATCAAGTTTTCCCTCCCGTAACAATCCAAGTATATTGTCATCCAGACCAACTTTACTTTGTAACTCCCAGTTACGGCTTTCAGATATTTTTGATATTGCCTTTTCAAGGCTCTGCAATGTCTTGGTAGTATCAACTGCACCTCCTTGTTTCTGGTAGATATTTGCACCAATTTGGCGAATAGAAGCAAGAAGCTCATTATTCTGCCCCTTAATTGCTTTATCCAGTTCGACATAATATGCTGACATAGACTGACGGGCTTCCGGTTCATCTACGCCGCGCTGCTGAAGTGTGCCAGTTAATCGGGTTTCTTCCTCAACGGACATTCCCATACTTTTTGCACTGGTTGAGATATCGGTGGCTTTTTTACCTTCATCACGGATCTGAGAAGCTATTTGATACCCAGCATAGCTAATAGCACCAATCCCTCCAATTTTTGTTGCCATGCCAAGGTATTTACTCGATAACTCACCAAAGTTTTTTAATGGTGGAATCATATCACCGATATTTTGTGCACCTTTACTTGCTACATCACCAATACCCCGTAATTTGTCGCCAATTGCCCCAAGACCTGATTCGGTATCGCTACCACCAAGATTCAAACCTTCTTTCACATCACGAACACTGGGGCGTAATCGGTTTAGATCAGCTTCAATCTGACGGATAACGCCACTTGCTTTATCATCCGCAACCAACTCAAAATCAAATTTGTTACCCGCCATTTTAACCCCTATCTCTATTGATGATTCTGTTTGTATTCTCAACCCACCAGAGCAACCTACTTTTAGTGAGAGACCACGCTTCGTGTGGCCCCCATTTATAATGGTAAGTTACTTCAGCAGCTAACTGTTGCCACGATCTGATGGATTGAATGCCAAAAAACTTTGTAAATAGTCCCGACAAACAGCAAAGTCCGTTATAGACATTTTTTTGATCATTGGATCAGGGATGCCGCTCACAAGAACAATCAATAATCGCATAGCGGGCAGTGAGCTTGAATATTTTGCTTGTTCTGCATAAAACTGTTCAACTTGAAAAAGTACAGGCTCTTTCAGATTAATTTCTTCATAACGTTCAGATCCATCATTAGACTCAAGAGCTGTGGTTAGCCTAACTGTTTTCGTTTTTTCAATTTCCACATTAATTCTCCGTTACCGAGCGGCCTTCCCAGCGCACTTCAAATTCTGCATCTTCACTTTTAACTTCTTGCGTGTTAACTGACCATAAACCTTGACCGATGATAGTTTTTCCATTGGCTAACTCAGCCACGATATTTACATCAGTTTGATCATTAAAATCAGCCACAGTCGTGCCACCAGAATCACGGACGCGCATGGAGATAAAGCCTGGTGTTGGTTTCTCTTTGTATCCATGCACCGAGTCCATTCCTGATAGCGTTTCGCGTTTTACCCTTGATGGGCTATAGGTAAAATCCCCCACGACCATGATTGAAATACCATTGACGGTGACGTATGCCGTCCCCGCCAAACGGTTAGCTGTATTTGACATAGTCTCCCCTTAAATTGTTGGTTGTAAGCGGAACTGGTTAAGTAACGCAAACACACGAAGTTGATTAATTAGGGTTCCCGTCCATAAAACATCTAGACGATTTGGGTTCTGGCTATTACGCTCAACAAGCAAGCCTTTAATAAAAGCATCAGAATCTTGCACATGACCATTAAATTCTAATGACTTGTATTGCGCGATTAATTCAGCACGAACAATATTAGGTGTAACAATCGCAGCACCAGGAGCAAATCGAGTACCATCATTAGCCAACTTCATACGCCCAAATTTACTTGTTATTTGAGTTCGCATAAAACGAGAAACAAACATCAACAAAAACAAGGTTTCTACTTGAAGGTAACTATCGTCATTATCGCCATAAGCATTTTTCTGATAGGTCGTAATGATGTTTTCAACACGCACGGTACCATCGTCATCAACTGTAAATGTCGATACACCACTATGTAATAGGTTATTACGCTCAATAAGACCGATTTGCTGAGTTGCATCAGGCGCTAAAACACCATTAACAGGTAATGTTTGTAGTGGGCGACCCGGGTCGTTGCGTAAACTTTGAGCAATAGCGCCAACATAAGCAGCGGCCCATTGGTAAATGGGAGATGGTGATTTAGGAACCCCCAGCAAAGAATTATGCTGATCGTTACGCTTTTCACCGAAATCAGCTAATTGGCCATATGTTCCTGTAATTGCGGTAAAGCTATGCCCATAAAGTTGCTGATCCCATGACCAACGCCCACCGTTATCGGACAAAAAATCCTTAATAGCATCAAGTGAGGCCGTATCGCTATATGGGTTTACAATGAAATCAAACGAGCGATCATTAAGGTTAGATAACCCATCCAACAAATCAGGTGCGCTACTCCCACCAACCATGTCTGTGATAATAAGCTCTAGCCCTGAAGGTGTAGTTTCTCCCCCTGCTAAACCTCGATAATTAAGTTGAATATCAATGCTATTTCCTAAAGCACCTTTATTTTTCGCAGTTAATGTCAATGTATCGTTTTCAGCTTTAGCCGTTACTGGCATTTCTGATAATCGATTAATCGCAGTAACTAAACTTGAAGCGACAATTTCTACTGTATCTGTTGCTACAACAGTAACTTGAACGCGAATACCACCAACATAAAGTGAAATAACACCTGTAGCATTTGCAGGGCTGTTAACCTTGATTGTACCTATTGCCGCAGTCATTGACTCAGTATCGCTATGAGGTAAGGCCCAAACCTCTGCAGCAGTATCGTTACCAATATATGCCTTAACCATACTATGCAAAATTGAGCCACTACCAAATCGTTCCGCGGCTTGCGATGCTGAGGAAATGCGCTCAGGAATAGCATTCTGCGCGGCTGCTCCTGTTAACATTTGACCTACAATCAAAGTGCGCTGAGTCGCCGTTGCACTGTTGGCCATCGAATTATCAAATTCAATATAGAAAAGTGGCGCACGTAGATTATTTGGAACTCGTGAGAATGGCACTGTCATGCTTTTTTCTCCTTAGATTTTTGTACAACAAGCTCAACATCGCCATCGTTAAGCCGCGCACGCCAATAAACATTATTTTGTACTTCTTGCCCTGTTTCAGGCAGAGGAGAACCCTTGACCGGACAGCGAACGCTGCGGCCCTTAATTGGTTTTACATACATAGAAACTCCTGATTAGGTCAGGTCAATATTGATGTGATGCTGAGGTGTACCATCTGGTTGTTGAACATTGATATCAATACCCATTAACGGATCCGCGTCAATAGGATAAAACTCTTCGGGGCCTTGGTAATATTCGATATCTAAATCCATCAATAACTGTGCAAGGTGGCCTTCACCACCTGCGCTGATATCGATTTGAGAACGAATTTCAATAAACTGCTGAATTTGGCGCGTCAATTCATAACTATTAATGACAGCACGCTCAACTTCTTCCCGTAACGCTTCCAATGCTAGTTCGGCTTTCATGGCTCCATCGAGGTCACCACCATCAAACTCTTCTAGTCGCCCCGTCACACGTACTGTCGTGATGGTATTGAATTGAGGTACGTTACGACCCAGTGATTTTTTGTGGTCAAACGGTGTTTGAACAATAATACAAGGATAATCCGCATTCACTGTTGACCAATCCATCGGTGAATAAACACGGTTTTCTGCGGCTGTTTTTCCTTTTAGAGAGTTAACAACTAACTCGCGGATCTGTGCTGCATTCATGATGATGCCACCTTATTTAAGATGAGATGTGTTCCACCATGACTATCTGGCTGGACATCCCCAACAACAAATAATGTGCTCACACTATAGATAAATACCTTGTCACCTTTTACTGGGGCAGTGTTGAAAATAGCATCACGCACACCTAAAATCGGGCGAGTGGTGTTAATTCCACTCTCCCCATCGAGGGATTCATAGTTCTGGGCATAGGCTCTATCAAATATTCCCTCAATATCATAATGCTCTCCTTTTTTAGGTCGCCAGTTCGCCTTTTCAGCAAAAACATTATGAAGTGGATTTAATAGATGCTTATCCCAATCAACCCCCACTGATGGTTACCGTGCCAGATGGGTTGGCTTGAACCAACTTTTCACGCACGCTAGCCAATGACATAACAACACCGAGAGTAACAAGTCGATTGGCATCAATCTCATCCAATTCAATTTGTTGGCTTTCAGTATAGAGAGTGCCGTTGTGCTGGACAGAGCGACCTTTTACAACGACATAAATATCATCGGCTTCATCATCGTTATCTGATTTTGGTTCAGGGTCTAATTTTTGATCGGATTCAACAGGCGGTTTATCATTTAATTCATCTGTTGGAGCAACACGTTGTTGAGTATTACCATCAACCTGTAACTCAGGGGGTAATCCCCCCAAGCCATCAGTTTTATCCTGCTGCTCTTGGGGCTTCTTCGCCATAATGCCTCCGTTAGACTACCGTTGCACACAATGCCGCATTCACACGGCTAGGAATAACCAGCGGTGAAGATTGCATCATTAAAAAGCGTTGAGCGGGGTCATGTTGAAGCCATGATTTTGGTGCGTAAGCCATTGGTCCATAATTGAATGCAGGGTCAATTATGGCACCAAACGAACGAGTTCCCATTAAATCGGCACCGGACATAATCACTGCACCATCGGGGATCATCGGTTTTTCAACATTATCAATTGGGTCAATGAACCAATCATTGTAAAGCCACAAATCATAGTTACCCCAACGCCCTTTATATACCGCACCTTTTTGAACTTGTGTGCCGGCATTAATTTGGTTACCAAATGGGCTTAACGCAGGAAATTTAATTGCATTGTCCTTAATCGTGGTATCTAAACGAAACGCTTTCCATGATTTCGTTGTAAAAACGATATCTGTAGCAACTGCACCTGAGTTTTTCAGAATGCGCTGCGCCCAATCTTCAATATCATCAGAGGGCTGAGTATTGGTTTTTCCTGCATCAATCTGAGTTGGCCATGTATCACTGCCACTTAATGTGACTGTCAATTCAGCGGCGCGACCAAAATTAACAACTTTAGTGTCGTAACCCTCACCCGCCACTGTGACCGTACCTGAAACCAATGCGCTCGATGCCATCCACTCTAAGCGACGGTTGATCATGTCGATTTGGTCAGCCATTTCGAACTGAAGGTTTAACATTTCGCGCTCTGCTGCAGATAGCTGTCCACCAATGCGTTCGCCAATTTGACGTTTGATAGGTTTGCGCAAATCAGGCGCACGCTTGTCTTTAATGTAGGCTGGTTTAAAACTGTTGGTTTGGAATTTACGAGACTCAACAAGTTTGCCCTCCACCAATGGAGAAACAAAAGGGGCCATACGACGTAAGCCCACATCCACATCAATAGAGACTTCTTCAGTGTCAGACTCAACCACATTGGGAAAGAATTTATCTAATAACCAGTTTTGGCTAGTCATTAGATTTGGCACAACTTGAACTAAAATATTCGTATCGAAAATATTCATACTTTTTCTCATTTAAAAGACGTCAAAAACCCTACTATTGCTAGCATTCAACGTCTAAGTGAATTAATAGGGAATTAAGCTTGTACGCTATCGCGGAGGAAAATAGAGAATTGACGCAGTTCGTCAGCAAGTTCAGGCACGGTCCAAGTTGCATCATAAGTGGTTTTATGGTGATTAAACTCACCCATGAGAAACACCCCCGTAGACGCTGCTTCGCTTGTTGTATCAACATTATTGACCAAAATAGCGCAGGGTTTTTCGCTACCGTCTGTCGCATCTTTTTTGCAGATAACATATTCGCGGGAGTCTTTAATTTTACCCAAAATAGTGCCACGCACTAGAATACCCGCTTTAGCGATAACCACAGTATCAGTGACAACTTGTAATGGACCAGAAATCAACTGATCAGGGTTAAACTGTGCTTGTCTCATACCCGGTTGGAATGGGTTTTGTGAAATCTGATCCATTATTTACCCCCTTTGTTGCTGTTATACAGGTTGGTCATTTTATTAACGATAGATGCGGCAGAGCCTTTCGGGGCAACTTCTGCATCTTGCCCTAAACGTACTTGCTCTTCTTCACGCATACGGGCATCAAGAGAACGGCGATTGCTTTGCGGTGCTGGAGCTCCGCCCATTGCTTTCAGTGTGCTGATTGCTTCAGATGATGACATACGAGTATTAAATGCCAAATGAGCAGCCATATCTGGACGTGCCGCAGCAGCTTTACTACCAAAAATACGAGCGCAACGTTTACGTTCAGCTCGACGACCTTTTTTCACGTCTTTGTTGTCTTCATCATCTTCAGCGTCTTCATCGTCGCCTTCTGCATTTTCATCATCTTCTGCATCAGGGTCTTCATCATCATCTTCCGCTTTCTTGCTTTTTGCCTTTTTCGCTTTACGACCTTCTTTTTCGTCGTCTTGATCTTCCGCATCCTCTCGATCTTCGTCGTTTTCCGCATCATCGCCTTCCGCTTTGCGCGCTTTTTTGTCCTCATCCTCTTGCGAGGCTTTGGCTTTTTTACCCAATCCAATGAGGTGAGCAAAGGTAAACTTATTGTCTGACATAATTAAATTACTCCGGATTCTTTCATCAGTTCCTGAAATGCGACATCAGGACTAGCTACCACATCAGCCAGCCCCATCTGTACGCCCTCAGCTGCCAAATAACAGGCAGCCTGTGTATTGCGGACAACCGTCTCAGATAATCCGCGGTTACGGGAAACAGTGCTCACAAACAGACGCCCCATTTCATCGACATCGTGCTGAATAGCGGCTTTCGCCTCGTCACTCAGCGCCACATACGGGTTACTTTCCGCTTTGCGGTTCCCATAGGTAATAATGGATACCTTCAGCCCGTCATCTTTGATGTGCTGTGACCAGTCACAGTGAATGACAATCACGCCGACCGAGCCGACGCCACCTGTGCGCGGGACATAAATTTTGTCGGCCGCGCTGGCAATTGCATAAGCGGCTGAATACGCATTTTCGGACAGGATGGCGTAGACCGGTTTTTTGCCGCGTTCAGCATAAATCAAATCCACTAGATCAAAACAACCTGCTACTTCTCCACCGGGTGAATCTATATCCAAACAGATACCCTTTACCTCTGGATCATTCATTGCGGTCAGAAATACCCGACGGATGCCGTCATAGCCTGTCATGCCGCTGTAAGGTCTCAGGGTTCCGAGTTTCTGCACCAGCGTACCGTATACTGGAATAACCGCGATACCTTCCAGTACGTCATAACCACTGTCCTTCCTGGCCTTGCGGCTGAAATACTCGTCATCATCTTCCATCATAGAACTGCGGATCTGCGTGATACCTAACCGTTCTGTTAGTGATGAAACAATTACCTCCGCTTTCTGAGGATGTATGGCCAGAGGGGTATTAAATAGCTTTTGCGCTAAGTGCGGTAAATTCACTTGGCCTCCGTATTATTAGTTTGTTGAGGGATTGGCTCAGCCCATTCCGGTAATGGAATGCCACGTTCAGCAAAAGCACTAATTTCACGCGCACGCTGATCAAGCATTTCTTCCCAGTCCTCACCTGCGTTTTCTGCGGCTTCCATTTCAAGTGTGGATAAACCAGCGTTCATACCCAGAATTGAACCTTTCTTCTCAGAAACAGGATCTATCCATCCACGACCCGGCCCCATCCAACGAGCACGACAATACGCCGCTTTCGCCTCAAGGAAATCAGGTGCGCTATTTGGTAGTGGCAAGTCTTCCGTATCATGAATCTCTTCAACAAATGCAGAAGCAATAGGCTGTGAGAACCCGATAGAAAAATCATCACGACGACGAGTTAGGGTTTTCCATGCTTCAAGCATCGCAGCTCGAGCAGATGAATAGTTCACATCTGACCAATCTTGTGTCACTTGCTGAGTTGATAGCCCTGTTGCTGCGGCAATATTCCGCAATACTGCACTTTCAAAACCATCAAAATTACTGGTTGGGCGAGCTGCGGATAAGGTGACGATTTTTTCATTAGGAAATAGATGAGGAATTCGAGCACCGTTTTGTAAGTTTAGGCGCTTATCTTCATAATATTCTGCACGCTGCGTTTGATAAGCGCTGAGCTCTTCGCCATCACCAAAACCAGTATCACCCAATGCTGATGACACCATTTGTGCATCATAGGGGCTTTCGATATAAGCACCGAAAATCGCATTCAAAATTGCGGCTTCTAACTCTGATTCATCGTACTTAATCAGCATTTTAAGTCGCTGAACAATAGGAGCTAAAATTCCAACTCCACGATGTTGAGCCCCCCGTTCGTGGTCAAAATCATGAACAACATTAGGTCTGCCCCATGCGGTTTCACGTTTAATACGTTTCCATGAAACCGTTTTATCAGCAACATACCAATCACCCATGTGCGCTTCACGCATGTAATAAGCGATTGGAGCGCCATCACTATCAATTTCGACACCACCACGGACATTGGCTTGGTCAAAGTTTTGCTGAGGATTGCTTAACCTATCGGGGTCAATGATTTGAACTGTTGTTGCATAACGTCCTTTTCCTGCGCCAAGACGATCTGGTCGATACTGAATAACGGCTAGTGCATCGCCATCAAGCAACTTATGACGAAACCCGAGCCGTAACATCTGCGAGATAGTTTGCTTTCTCTCAACATCACAATATCGCCCCGGATCATTTGCCCAAGAACGCCAATGCGCTTCAATAACTTTCCCGTATTCATCAGCCCATGTCGCATCAAATGCTTTATTACCCGTTAGTAACTTGAGCATTCGATAATCAGGTTTAAATATTGGTCGATAATTTGCACCAATCGCATTATCTAATACCCGAGTGATCGTGCCCGATGCCCAACCGTCATTACGAGCAAGGTCACGCATCCGAGAGACGATGCGGTCACGGTAAATATTGATTTCATTGTCAGGTGACCACAGTGCTGGCTGCCAATTAGCTAACTGATCACTATATGAATCAGCGGCATCATAGGGAACTCGCCCACTACCTGATAATGCATTAAATTTTAGTTTGGCATTAGATGGTGGTAACGGCTCTCCATTTAAGCCAAGAATTTTTACACTCATCAGTATCTCACCCTAATTGGTCGCCTGCGTGATATCCCCAACATGGCCTGTATCGTTTGAATTAAGGCCAACAAATCACCAAGGCTTGTTTGCTGGTAAGATACTGAGCGCGTTCCATCCCCTTGCGTATACGAAAATGAAACGCCTTTAGCACCTGTTGAGAGATCAATATAGGCTTGCTGTGCTTGATTGAGTGCCTGTTTAAGCTGCTCTTGGCTCATGCCCGTCAACAGCGTTTTGATTTGTGACATTGGCACTCCTTAAGGTAATAGTTGCGATATCCGCTTACGCCTTGGTTTATCTTCCAAATTCTCTGGAATAACAGCACCAGGTAATCGAAAATCAATTCTTTGCTCAGGTTTTTCAGGTGGTGAGATCAAACGATCAGGGTTGTTCGTAATGTTGTCAGACAATGCATTCAACTTAAGCCCCATATAATTCAATCCGCATAATGCTGCATAGCTATATACTCGGCAGTCCAACGCTTCATTTGCTCGACCAGGAATAGCTTCCCAAACTCGGTAGCGTTGCCCACCAGCTACTTTAACTATCGACCTTTCGGCCAGTAGTTGGCTGAAATAATGTAAGTCACGATCAATCGGGAAATGCATATAAGCAGGCGAAGCCTCATTGCCTTCTGGTGGCTCTAAATGCAAACGTGCTCGAATAGAGTCCTTTGCCGCATTGACACCTATAATGATGGGTTTAAACCCTGCTTTGGATCGGGATGTAATTCGTTTTGTTGGCCAGATGGGAGAACGCTTACCACCACGAGCTGATTCCCCTTTTATCGCCCAAATTCGACGGCCTAAACGTGCCTTACAAAAGTCATAAACTTTCTGAGTATGGTGTCCACCGGAGTCATGACATGCCGCCATGATCGTAAACCCTCGACCATCAGCACGGCGCCATATTTGTTTTAAATAGGCATCCAACCGTTCCCATGGTTCATCAGTTTCTAAATCACCTTCAATCACGTCATGAGCAATAGACCAACTTTCTTCACTGCGCCCCCATCCGACCACTTCAATTTCGAAACGGTCATCTTGGGTATCGATGCCAGCCGTTAAAACTGCGACACCATCGGGCACATCGGCTGGCCAAACTTCACAACGTTCAAGTAATTTTTTCTCACTCAATGCTTTTTCCCCTCGATCTTCATAAGGTTCACCTAACACAAGGTTAATAAACGTTTGTCGCATTAACGGATCATCCTTAACGCGAAGCCACTCTTTCACCAAGTTAGGCCATGATGCATTGGGGAATAAACTGTAAGCAGCCCAAATATGGAAACCTGCATGACCAGTAAACGGCTTTTCTGCTCGCCACTCACCATTTTTAATCATCAATGCTTTGTCGTTATCATGAATAACACAGCCATTGTGACGACAAACGTAATAGGCAGTTTCTGGTAACCCATTGCCTTCGCTGTCTTTATCCCACTTCATGCCATAAGGCGTATCGGGTCCCCCCCATTCTAAAATCTGATATTCATCACAATGAGGGCATGGAACCCAATAACGACGCTGATCACTTTCACCATACGCCTTTTCAATCCGGCTAACGTTTTTAACCGTTGGTGTTGAACCGAGCACTATCTTCCGGTTCCAGAATGTTTCTGAACGTTTAGTACCCAATGCAATTTGGTCACCCTCTGCACCCGCACCACCAAATGGGTAACCATCCACCTCATCGAATAAAATTATTCGGCATGTAATACGACGGAACCCGCCCGGTGAATTTGCCCCCACAAGCGTTAAATTGGCTCCATTTGAAAATTGTTTTTTCAGGATAGTTTGACCGCTGTCTTTCGCTTTCGCCTCCCCTGCAATCGCCTTTAATACAGGCGTATCACGTAGCATGGGGGCAATCTCACCCTTACTGTAATCCTCCGCATCCTCAACCCTAGGCTGTACTACTAAAATCGGTGAGGGATCATGAGAAAGGTAATAGCCAACAACATGGTCAAGAATTTTGGTATAGCCCACTCGCGCTGATTTCATCACAGAAACCTGAGTAACAGTGGGATCAGTGATAGCATCCATCATGCCATCTTGATATTTAAATGAACGAAATCGACCTGTTTGTGCGGCATTTTCACGCGATAATACCGCGTATTTATTCGCCCACTCGCTTAATGATAAAGGCTCTGGAGGTTTGACATCGGCACGCTTCTGAACCAGTGCACGGGTGAATTGTTGCCATGCATTATCCCCCCTGTTCACTGTGGTCAAGGCTTAATTCCTCCATCGCCTCGTGGATAATATCTTGCAATGCGGTGACAAATTCAGCGTCGCTAGATGTGGTTGCCAATGACCGCAAGCGAGGCCCATGCTCTGGAGCAATAGCGATTAGTCGTGTCCGCATTGCGTGATATTCCTCACCGACTTTATTGATCATGTCTTGCCACGGCAAAACCAAGCCTGATTTTTCTTCATATTCCAACTTGGCAAGTTCCGCAAAATAATGCTCTTTGATAGCGCGTGACTCTTCTAAATCACGAACCTCAACATCACCGGAAACGAGCCCAGCTAAAACAGACTCAGCTTGTTGCTGAAAGTCTGGCTTTTCTTTCGCTGCTTTTTTTTCAGGGGCTTTTTTAGTTTTTCTTGTCGCATTTTTAGTGCGAGGATCTTTACTATCTCGGTATTTTTTTAAATTCTTATCACTTGCATCAACATTAATTTCGTCTCCAGACATCACGATATATTGCCCACTCTTCATCCAGCGTGAGATCGTCTTGCGGTTCACACCAGTATGTTTGGCATAATCAGAAATATTCATCGTGGACATGGGACATTTTCCGTTTGAGATGGGACATTGGGAACATGGGACATTGCGTGGGACATGCCCCACAAAACATGGGACACAAACCCTAATGATTTTTAACGTAAACTTTTGAAATAAAATTAAAAGGCTTCATCCCACGTCATGGGACATGGGACACAAATTCAAAATTTTGTAGCTAGACGCAGAACGCGGCGCGCAATGCCCGTGAAATAGCAAAGTGCTAGGAAGGACCCAAAAAATTTATGTGATTCATTTTCTATATAATCCGTATAAAATATACCAAAACTACTAAAAGGATATTCACATGAGTGATAATGAAGTTTACGGAGCAGATATCAATTTAGATTGGTATGATGCAATTAATCTTAACGACATTGAATACAAAGATAGTCATGACTGCATAAAAGAAATCCCTAAAACACCCGGAATATATATCTTCTGGCGAAAATTTGCTGATACACATGAATGTTTGTATATCGGAAAAGCGTCAGATTTGAAACGTCGAATCACCCAACAGCTCAATGCTAAAAAATTGATTGACCATATTCAAGATGCAAAAAAGGGTGCTAAGTTACTTTCCTTTGCAGAGATCCGTATGCATCAAAGCTGCGATATTCCTACCTATCTAGATGAGGTAGAAACATTCCTGATAGCTGAAGCACTAAGTGAAGGCCATAACCTTTTTAATTCAAAAAAAACAAAACTTTATTTTAATACGATTACTAGTGATGGTAATGGTGTTCCTAATATCTTTGATGGTGAAATGTACTTACCAACAAGAAAGAAGTAACGTTGACTATTTAGCCGTGCGCATAGCTTCCTCAAGTGCCCGGCTTATTTCCTGTGGTAATAAAGCCTGTGCCATTCGTTGTGCCCTATCCTGATATCCAAGTACAGGCTGGACAGGCAGAGCATCACCGAATCGAATAAGTAACTTAGGGGGTCTGCTAGGAGCGCGTTCACGTCGAGTACCATTAGGGGATCTGCTGAGGCGCTTACGATTTTTCTTTACTTTTTTAGCTTTTTTCCGCTGCCAAACACCATTAACACCTTTCCCGTATCTTGTTGATAATTCACCAACAAAAACATTATCCTTATTTTTCAAACTATTTAATTTATTCCTAGGTAAGTTACCGTATTTATTTAGCTTAATGTTTTTAGGGTTAAGCAATGCAGAACCATTAAGCTTATGAATTCCACCTTCTTCAAACGGCTCCAAGTATGTGGCAGCCGTTTTCATTACAAACACTTTAGCCCGTAGATCACTTTTACGTGCCCCGCGGCTTTTAATGCTCTTAACAGTGAAAGGTGTTGGGCTTTCTAAATTACGTTGCAATGCAACCTTTTGTGCATTTTCTATTTTACGTACTGTGCTAGTCAGTGCTTGCGCTGTCGCGAAAGGGATTTGCTTACGAATAGTTCTTAGTTGATTAGCTAAATCAGTTAAATTAGCCATAATTTACTCCTGAAAATAGCAACCAGTTAAAGCTCTATCAACGCCACTCAAAGAATGACGTTTGTAGAAAGTTATCTTTGTTGCCTTATTTGGTCGAGCGCATCTAATTGAATATTGGCCTGCTTTAGGTTTGCTAATAAATAAGGTATCCATTCGATAGCCTGACAATAAGTTAATTGTCGGGAGGGAGTGAAACCAACACCTGTTGTGTCAACTCGCTTGGGATCGCCGGACAAAGTGCTGGCTCGTAAACGGTATGTGTCGTCGAGCACCCCATCAGTAAAAGACTGAGGAACAATAAGATCACAAGTCGGCTCTTTCTTAAGAATCGTTCTGTATTCAATAATTTTCTCCTGTGACTCTGCCTTAGACATAATGCCGTTTCGATAAGCGGTACCTGTTATTTGATTGATGCGGTTGAATTCGAAGGACTGCTCAGCAATTAACTTGCTTTGTTTGTCATTATCGACTTGAAGCCTGTCATTATCTTTTTTCAGCAGCTTATTATCATCGTGAACAGTAACAACCCACCAGCCCATTCCTACAACCATAATGAATAGCCAGAATGATTTATCGAATTTCATAATTAACTTGCCTGCCCTTATAATGGTCGATAGCTTTTTGACAGCGCTTTTCTAAGCTGGCCTTATCAATGCCGCATGTGTTATCTGTCATACGGTAAGCGCCAAAAGCAATAATTGATATCGCGAGTAGCATAAAGCAAATTACAGCTACTATAGGTTTCCATGACATATAGCAGCCTCCGCTTCTCTGCGATTAACTAGACCACGCCATACCTTACCACCAACGTAAACCCATTTTTTAAGCTCTTCACAAGCGCCGTATTGGTCATCTGCATTTAGCTTTTTCAACATTGTCGATTTAGCAAATGCACCAGTGCCAACGTTGAAAGCAAATGAATAAAGCGCGGCTTTTGTATGTTCATCAACAGGAACTTTAACCAGACGATCTACCTGTAATTTAGTTCTCATAAAATCCAGCTCTAACAGCTCGTTGCATTCTTCTTTGGTATAAGTTTTATTGGGAACAATATCTTTCCCCGTATGACCGTAACAGACCGTTAATACCCCGCCCACATCTTCATAGGGCTCATATCTAACACCTTCAAAATGTGCAATCACTGTTAAAGCGATAGCCGTAGCCCCTGCGCTAGCAAGCACAGTTAGTTTTTGTTTGAGTGACATTAGATATCCTTTGGTGCTTTCGCCATAAGTTCAGCGGCTTTTCGTGCGGTGGCTGAAGGGTTTTGTGGGTCAGTCTTATTGACCAGATCTTCAAATAAACGAGTTCGCTTTCGTTGTTCCCGCCTATTCATGAAGAAAGTCGCTAAGCCTAGGATGATGCTGAATGCCATCCCGATAATAAAACCCCATTCATAAAGTGATAAGCTTGCAAAGAATGCTGTAAGCCCAGCACTGCCGTAGGCTGCGTTGCTATATTTATCCATACGCATAATTTCACCCCCTACGGAGTGCCCGATATTTAGTTAATAGGTAGCCACCAGAAAATTAATTGCAGTAATTAAACATGTTGATAGTGATTTGCGGTGGCTATATACGAAAAAGGCCACTCAATGCGCAGCCTTGAAATCAGTTGTTCGGAATAACCGAATATGTGAAATTTAACTTAAAAATATTACGTACGATAATGTTTTCAAATACTTAAGTTACATATGAACTATCCGGAAATACCGGATGGTTGAACCTGTAAGGATTACTTACAAGTTAACTTTTATGCTCTGCAGTGGAATGATCACACCGTTTGCATATGCAGCAATGACGATTGTTAAATCGTTCACCATCAAACTTGTCGATCAAGCTATCAATATCGGGTAAAAGTGCCCATGCAATATAAAAGTCATGAGGTGTCATTTCAGTTCCGGCAAAAGGATAAATACCGATATAACAATCATCACCCTCTCTATCTACTTCTATTGTTCCCGTATGCCAACCATCACAGGGATTAATAACAATAACATCTCGATTATCCATATCTGCGGTTGGTAATTCGCTAGCGGGTCTAAATACTAGATCTGTAGGTATTTGCATACTGGGCCTCAACGAAAAATGAATGCCTGATTTAGCTCAGGCAAGCTGTTGTACGCCACTACAACTATTGACGCGGTTTATTCTGCTCTATCTCTAACTTTGTTTGTTCAAAACGATCGGTTTCTAATTCAACACCGATAACTCGGCGGTTAAGTTTTAATGCTGCCTTTACTGTTGCCCCAGATCCCATAAAGAAATCAGCAACCACATCACCTTCACGGCTACTACTATTGATAATGTGTTCCATCATCTCAGCGGGTTTTTCACATGGATGTTTACCGGGGTAATATTGTACAGATGAATAATTCCAAACATCGGTATAAGGAACATCAACGGTCACAGTGAAAGGGCGACGTAATAATTGGTATTGTTCAGCTAATTCATGATATTCACGCCTTAATGTTGCTTGCTGCATCACTAGTTCAGCGTGTTCACGATCTAACGGATTTTTACTTAATTTTTCATCTGCAACACGTTTGAATAAATCCTGAAGCTTCAAATAATCCGGTTCACTTGGTAGCTGCCACTGGCTATAACCAAACCAATGTGAGGCCATTTGCTTACCTGTTGCTTTGTGGATCTCTTTTGCCGTTATTCCTAACAAATCACGGGCTTGCTTGAAATACTCAATCAACGGCTTAAGCACATTTTCTTTAAGTTCACGGCATTGTTGCAGATATTCACTACTTTTCCCTTTGTAAGGGCATTGGTAATGTTCTGCAAATATAATGCGCTCTGTACTTGGGAAAAAACTACGCAGATCAGCTTTACACGCTCTTCGCCATGGTCCTGACGGTTTAGCCCAAATGATATGATTTAAAACATTGAACCGCTCACGAACTAATATTTCAGTATCTGCAGCCAGCTTTGAACCACAAAACATATATAAGCTACCGTTTGGTTTCAAAACCCGCCAAAACTCCGCCAGCATTTCATCAAGCCAAGATAGGTATGCAGTAACATTTTCCCACTGATTATCCCAACTACAGCTTTTAACTTGAAAATATGGCGGGTCGGTTGCGATTAGGTCAATACAATTATCTGGAAGTGTCTTTATATAGCGGAGTGAGTCATCATTGATTAAATTTATACTGTTTAAAGTTACAGTGTTTTTCATAGATCAGGAGAACCTTTTTTGATAAGCTCACCTAGCTTTACGCGTAAAAGCGGTGGGCCTTGGTTTGTCCGTGACCTCTTACAACGGGCAGATGGCTGGTGGAGTGCGTCAACACCCACCAGCCGCCCATTTTTCACAGTTGAATGCTTTGATATGTTCTTTCTTTGATGTTTTCTTTGATTAACCCAGCCATGACAAGTTGTGTCAGTATTAGTTGGCAGCATGAATCTGTTAACTTAGCATCCTGCGAAACCTCACCTGCCGTGGCTGGCACATCAGTAACCGCATTAAAAACAAGCCTTGCTTTTTCTGTCATATCTACATGTTTTAACATGATAATTTCAAACCTTTGGTTAGTTATTGTGCATAACTACACATGTAACTCTGACCAATCGTAACAGCAAGTCTTATGTTTATTTCAGGCATAAAAAAACCCCGCATTGCGAGGTTATAAACAATTTTGGCAACATACCAAATTAGTGTTAAATATGGCTTATTTTGTTCGGTTTTGCAAGTATTATGATGTTAAATTGCAAGAACGTGACTCATTTCTAATATTTGAAACAGACAACAAAACCTCACGATCTATTCGCTCAACAATAGAAACCAACATAGTCCAATGATCCCGATATATCTCTGACCATGTTGACTTACTGACACCGACTAATTTTGCTAACGCTGTATCGGTATATTTATCAAGTGTTAGTATTTCCCCAAACCTTGAAGCGGTATCTTGTGCCGCTAACCATACCAATTGCATTAATCTGGCCGTTACCTTTTTAGTGATCCGTTTCCCTGATAGTGAGGGTTTAAACTGCTCCCACACGTAATTACATATTTCTACTTGATGGTCATAATCCAAATCATATGCATAACAGTACAACAGCCATGCCTTATGAGCTTCATCTAACTTATTAACTGCACGACGCCATGAACTAAGACAGAATGTTGTTTCGAGTATCGGTGGCATCGGTGATTTACTTATCCGTGTTTCAGTACATTTAACGGGATCCGATTCACGCATTGCCCCTGTACTATCACGCATTTTATTTCTTTTGAATCTACTCGTTCTTACTAATGCTGCACCTTGAAACGCATCTAATTGCCCTTTAGTTCCTCCGTTAATATTGGCTAATGCTAAGGTCACACTTGCTCGAAGATACTCTAAATATTGATAATTCATGCTGTTATCTCCTGCTGCCACATTAACCTAATACACCTAGGGCAAATGCCTTATTTACCAATTTAATAAAAAACTCTATTTGAGTTCCGTGCTCTTTTTCCCACCCTTTAGGGTCTCGATGTAACTCACTATGATCTACGCGACATAAAGGAATGACAAAAAAGTCGTGAGGCTTTGTTCCCATACCGCTAAGGCCATGATCAATAATATGATGAGCATCATCAGCAATAGCACCACACCCGCAGCATGGCTGTGATTTAACCCACTGAAGGTATTTATCATTAGTCCAGCGCTGTAGCTTCGGATTTAACATCAAGCTAGCTGGTGGCTCAGGATCTACAGTTAGTTTTAATACCTGTTTTATCTCTTCAATATCATTAAATTCGTCGCTGAGGAATGATGAAGAAAGAGAGATAGGCCCTACTGATTTATCATTTAATGAATTAGGTACCGGGATAATTAGCATGCGCCCATTAAAATTTGATATCTCACCCACTCCTGGTCGAAATATTACTAACCCCAAGTCTGGTACCGTATTCGCTGTAAGTATGGAAGCTTTATGCATGGGCCTGACTCTCCATCCACTTGCTTGCTATCCAACCAACACCTTTTGCTGTGAACCTTGCTTGTGAGAATGCATAAGAACTTTCTTTGGTTACCCCTGTTTTAACTTCAAATCGTCCAGCGTCGATATGAGGTTGGTATGGGGTTAAAATATTATTCAGTCGGTAAACGATCCGCCTATCGATTAAAAAGCATCTGAAGTCATTTTCTTTAGCACCAAGCATTTTGCAAACTTGGCGAAAAGTCATAGAGCCATTCGCTTTTACATACTTATCAACGAACTCAACTTTCGGAGCGGCTTCAATTAACTTATTTTCAAGCTGTTGTTTTTCTTCTTCCAGATCCGCGGCTAAACGCAAGGCTTCAGAGAATGTTGTCGGTACCAATTTTTGATTTTCTAGCTCTTGCCATCTATCCACCAGCTTTGCTGTGAACATTGGTGATAATTGAGCCACGACAACATAACTGTCACGTTTATTTAATTGATAAACTTGTACCACTTGGTTTTGATGATTTCTAACCTCCCCCATTGGGGGGAGTTGAATTGCACCTCGCGCCGCTAGGCGTTCTATAGACTGCTTAACTTTGTCATGACGAGATTCAACTAATTCCGATATTTCAACGCTCGACATTGTTAATGCTTTTATCGCTAACTGATTCATATAATTTCTCCACATTTACGCAACCGCATTTGCGCTATCAAGTAGGTTGATTGTTATTTCAAATCGACCACCTTTAACTACTTCACACCACCGCATATCAACATGTTTAACCTGATCATCGTCTTTCCAAATATTGGCATGTGTTAATGCATCAAATGGCGCTTTTAAATAATTATCAATATCCCTCCTATGATTAGTGGGTGGGTACATCTTCACAATGACTGACACGTGTTCAGTAATAGCTTTTGGTCTTTTGCGTAGCTGTTCGTAGATAGCGGCCATTGCATTTGCCCGGAATGCCCGTCCCTTTGCACTGATTAACGTTTTACCGTTTATATTCCGCCAGCACGCATTAACACTTGGAGGGAAAGGTAGGACAAGGCTTAGAGATCCAGACATATTTGTCCCCCGCCTCGGATAGCAGATAAGTGATTACCTTTAGCTGAATTAAACTTGGAGTAGTGAGCTTGGCGATAAATTTTAACCTGCCCAATGTCATCAAATATATAATTGCGACCAAAGCCTATTTCCTGACTTTCGCAAATAGGGCAATAATCAATTGATTCACAGCCACCTGAGCGCCCCTTGCGCCAGTGAAGGTTTCCATGGAAAGTGGAACAACTTGCACACATAGGAGCGTCGCAAGTGTAAGCCGATGAGAATCGGGATAGTACGCCACTATCATTTCGCTCACCGATGTAGCAAATAACGCCATCGCAATGCAAATCAGCATTGCCCCCACAGAACATGCATTTATTGCTAGCCATTTGTCACAACCTCATTCCATAATTTTACAGCCTCAGTTCTATCGTTTACTGCAGGGCTTTTTTTTCCGCAGCTATGACAATAAACATAAAACCAAGTGCGATATTCTAGGGTTTGAATGTGCAAATCTTCACTGCCACATTTGCATTGATGAATTTCTGGCATTTTGTTTTTCACTATCTCACCTCCGCCAGCAACTTATCTAACTGCTTAAGTGATTTATTCCCCATGTCCCCTATATAAGCCTTTTCAACAACCCTGATCCCGCACTCAAAATTATTTCCTTTTAAAATTGCTGCGGGCTTAACCTCGTTTATGTGGATTGTTGACTTAATGATTTGTTTTGCTTGATTTTTTTTGCTTTCTCTATTTTTTAGCTTTGCTTCCCACACTACTTTTAGCTTTGTAATCGCATGGGGATCGATGCTGTATTGCTTTGAACGTTGCTTTGTTTCTACTGTTGGTAAATTACCGACATATTTTATACAGCCAATTTTTTCTAACATTTCAAAAGTTCGGTGCGCTGCGGATGGTGAATAGCTAGCAACAGATTTTAAGATTGAAGCGTTTACTGTCTCAAACTCACGTCCAATTCTAATAACTTCAATTCCTTGAGTGTAATTGTGTTCAGTTATCATTTTATGCAGTCACCCTCTTAGCTAACCACCTAACCTGCTCTATGAATGTTCTGCCTCGCTCCTCTAGATCTTCACGCTGGATATAATCAAATGGTTTTCCATCCCATGTTTTATCGAAAACAACGATAGCCCCGGCAAAGAATGCACCGGTTGGTTTTTGTTTCTCATCAGCTGGGTTAAACCACTTCGGAACGCCAAAACCAATACGACCGCGAATAAAGCAAACATGATCTGCATTTTCTGGCCACCACACCTCACTCGTTGCCACTTTCAATAAAAAGACATAACGGCCACCTAACTCCCTCATTGCTGAGGCATGAGACATGATGTGACGAACACCTGTGATTGCCTGTTTTTCATGATATGAACTGCGTGAGTACGGAGGGTTACCAAAAGCAACACCACCAATTTCTTTTAACTTCGCTGACCAATCCTGTGTTAATGCGTTATCTTTGGCCGTATAGAAATGAGGTGCCTTACTGTTTTCACCGTCAGTGAATAAATCAAGCGTGAATAGTCCATATATTGAACTGATACCCCAGTACAATTCATCTGGAGTGCACCACTGATCCCCAATTTCATTTAGCTTATGCAGGGGCTTAGCTTTGAGCATATCGAGGCTTTGTACATATTTGTTCATTAGATAGCACCTTGTTGCTGGTGGGATTTAACATACTCGCGCATATGCTTATAACGCTGTTGAACTTGAAAATCGTCAGCATAATGATTTAAGTGGCGAAACTTTCTACAGGTGACTAAATCACGACGAGATTGATTCCATCTGTTGCGAAGCTTGCGAATAGTGCGCCATTTACGTAGCTGTTTGAACATGGCAATCATGCCTAGCACGTCAACGCCATAGATTGTTTTAGTTTCACTTCGCATCATGCTGCTCCTCCTAAACGCTGCTCATGGTCATTCCAGATACTTACCCATTTTTTCTGCGCCCACTCTGGCTGCATGCGCTTAACGCCTGCATTGCTTGCATCACGCCTCACTAAGTTTTCAAGTTCTGTTGGATTTTCAATTGGAAGAGATTGGCCTAAGAAACGCTTAAAGGCCTTATCACACTCAGGGTTGTGGGCTGATGCTTGTGATTTTTTATGTGGATTTTCTTTGCTCTTAACGGTCAGCGTGTCAAAGTGCTTGCGGAGGCTTTTTGTGCTTAAAATATTTTTATGCCAAAACGAATCACGGCTAGCCCAGTCAAACAACGCACAAATTTGCTCATGGGTACGACCATCAATTTCACGCATCAAGCGGATATCATTTGCCCAATCAAACCACTTAGGGGCTTTCTGGGTCGGGTTGATAACTTGAATGCGCTTAAACATCCACTTGGCTGCTTCTAAATCTTCCAGCGTTCCCCATAGCTGGCCATTCGCACTCGATACCGCTGAATTTAAATTTTTATTAGAAACATCACTCTCAGCCGTGTCGCTGGATTCGCTAGAATTCTGCGACGAAAGGGGTTTACTGATCTGTAAGTTATTATCTGAGTTAAGATCTGTATAAAGATAGGAATCCGCATTTTCGACGTTTCCATGATTCTGCATTTCTGCGGTTTCCATTCCGCATTTTCGACGATTGGATTCGTCGATTTCGACGTTTCCATTCCTCACTTTCGACGTTTCAGAAATTGCAGGAAAAATCATTGAGATAAGTGCATTACCATCTAATCGATAGTGCGTTACTGGAGTGCCGTTTACTTTCTTAGTCTTAGTTTCAATGATGCCGGGGAAGTATTTTTTACGTAATTTATCCACCAGCCTACGCGATTGCTCTTCACCTGACAGCCCTTTAATTTCATCAGCAAGATCTTCATGGCTCTTATAAAACCATCCACCCTCTGCACTCGATGCAACACCTGACCAGAATACCAATTGATTCAGTATTGCAGCCAAAGCATGAGCTTGCTGATCACCCTTAAAAAACTCAAGGTAAGGCACAGGTATAACAATTACGTTTTTATGCCCTGACATTGCTTGCACAACATCAAATGTATTAGTTGCCATACCTATCACCACTTTTAATCTTCGACTTCTGTGTAATCACGCTGAAATAACCAAAGTGGAACAAAGCACCGATGTGGATAATCGCCCCACATGAAGATGACCCGCTTTTGGTACGGATCCCACTCAATGACTTTAACGACGATACCGCGCCTATCTCGGAAGTAACGGTTAAGGTTTTTATGCTTTTCATTGGACATGTCCCCCTCTCCCACTACGGAAATAGTATTCAGCCCAACAACGTTTGAATTCACTGCTATCTTTGTCTACCAATTGTTGTTTAGTCTGGTAGTTGCCTGATTCATCAGCTAACGTTATGATCTCTACATATTGAATTGAGTCACTTTTAGAAGTAAGCAAACACTTAAATTGCTTTCTTGGCTGTAACTGATTTAAACTGTTCATAGCGTTCATTACTCCACACTTTGTTTTGACGCTCGGCGCTCGGGACCGCATATCCTGAGCGCCACCCTCTCTTAGTGAAATCATGATTTCTCAGCCCTATATACAGTTTTAAATGATTCTAAAAATCCCTTTGAATACGAAAATATTTCACCTAAGTCCCTCTCCATTGCCCTTAGCTTTTCGTCCGTAGCAAAACCAGCAGCAACACACTTTTGCATCAATGCGTACAGCGAACCGTACTTAGCGTCTAAATTCATTCGAATTTCGAACAAATCCACCTTATCTAACGGCTCGGCCTTGATTTTTCCTGCTTCAATCTGATTTCGTTTTCCTTTGAGATATTCAAATAGCAACGCTGTTCCTGATAACATCTCCATTTCTTCTAACTCTTGAAGTTCAAAGAAACGACAGCCATTTTTTTCATATAATTTGTTGTTAAATGTGTTTTCTGACATACCTAATGCGCCAGCCATTCCTGCACGTCCGTTCGGATATCCTTTGCACATTCCTTTAACAACTTCTCTAAGTGTTTGATTGCACATATCTACAATTCCTTTTTTTTCTGGTAGTTAACTTAATTAATTAGCTTTGATATTGTCTTGATAAAGTTCTGGGTCATACTTGAGCTGCCCATTTGTTAATCTATCCACCAGCAGCGCCTGTTTTTCGGGTATTACCGACTTCCACCGACTTACAGCAGGATGAGAAATCCCCAGAGCGCTGGCGGTTTTTTGAACACCACCAAAAAAGTTAATAACATTCTGTTTGTACATTTTGTTTCCTCTTGTTTGAGTTTAGATTGAAATGTAACAAAAGGTACATCAACAAGCAAACACTTTTCACATCGAAATGATGTAACATTGGTTACATGAAAAAAGAAGACATGAATTTCAGAATTAAGGCTAGACGCCTTCAGTTAAATCTTACACAGGAAATCTTGGCTAAGAAGCTAGGAGTTAGCCGTGTGTCTGTAACCAAGTGGGAAACTGGCGTGTCTAAACCTGACGGTGAGAACCTACAAAACTTAGCTCGTGTGCTAGAGACGTCAGCTGAGTGGATACTGTATGGGAAAAATGCCCCTGTAGAAAAAGAGCTATTCCCATCAAGAAAGCCACTAACTGTAATAGAGGTACCAGTTATATCTTCAGTTCAAGCAGGGTTATGGAATTCAACATGCGAGTCCGTAACTATAGATGATGTTATCCGATGGGTTGGAACTACTGTAAGAGTTTCCGATAGTGCTTTTGGCCTTGATGTCCGAGGTGACTCTATGACAAACCCTAATGGTTCCCCAACGATACCTGAAGGTTCTACTGTTATTGTAGAAACAGAGTATGGAAATGTTGATGATTTATATGGAAAAATAGTTGTAGCCATTTTAGATGGAACCTCGGAAGCTACGATAAAAAAACTAGTATGGGATTCACCCTATAGTTACCTAATGCCTCTGAATCCATCATTCAACCCCATCTTGATAAATGGAAATTGCAGAATTATCGGAAAAGTAGTACAGGTAGTGCAAAACTTATAACCCTCAAACAGCCCTCAAAAAATCAATGTAACTTATTTCACATTTTATTATTGACACTTGATGTAACCTAATGTACCTTTTGTTACATCAAGTGCAATCAATGGGAATAAGATCATGCAACTCAATTCAAACGAACCAATTGTTACCTTTAGCGTGCCAATGTCGCAGGAAGACGCTCAGGCATGGATTCTAAAAAAAGCATCTGAATTCAAAACGCTTGAATCACTAAAAGCTAAACAAGCTCAATATGAACAAGACAAGGCCGAACTGCAGCGCAAGATTGAAAAGCTTGATGACGAAATCTTCGACCAGCAGGAACTCTGTAAAGTCACCATCAGCGCCTAACTCGTGGGGTATTCAGGATGAAAGTCACTGTAATAGATGAGAAAAATACTGATATTCGCTGGGAGTTCAGGCAAGAACCAAAAAGCGGACGTATGGCAGTTAAATGGCTAAAGGACGGAACGCAAGATCGGATTGTTACTGCCCTTGATCAAGCATTAGAAGAGGCAAAAAACCAATATTCAATGGTTAGTTCAACCACTAGCAATTTGGTAACTATTGATGAGCAGTTATTTAAAGACCTTATTTATCTAGCCATCAATAATACAGAATTTGTAAATAAGCTTTGCGATATGAAAGTAAATTCTGAGCCTGACAATAACGTTACGATGGAATTTAAACCTAGTGATTTTCTTTTTCGCTTATCTGAGGCAATTAAAGAGCCCTCACGCGCTGCACCAATAGGCGTTGATAACAAATTAAATTCACTAAATGCTTGGAAACCAACTATACAGCACATTTTACACCCTGAAAAATATCCGGCTTCATGGATTATTCAGCTAGGTAAGAATGAAGTGCAATTTAATCGAGTTATCGACGGGAGAATAGAGGAAAGCTACGCCCCCGTTAATTATGCAAAAGCCAATGTATATGCGGCAGCTATTTTGAATGATCTTCAACCACCAAGAGATCTTCGGTTGTCCGATAAACCGACTGATTAAATTCAATTTGAATAAGGTTTTCACCCTGTTTATTTATGCGATAAAAATCAAGACCACCGAAATAAACACGGGTTTCAGGGGGATAACCTTCAAGTTGTCGAAGTAGATCACCAAGCTCAATAGTATGGCTTTGAACTATATCTTTAAATGACATTATTTATACCTTCTTGGTTGTGTAGGAACTTCCAAGAATACCACAGCCGCCTGATGTGGCTAAATAACCAGGCACTAATTTTCATGTGGAGTAGTGGAGAGGGATATATGCTTATTTTGACACGTAACGTTGGTAAGGCGCTCATGATCGGTGATGAAATTACAGTTACCATATTGGGAGTTCGCGGTAATCAGGTCCGAATAGGTGTTGAAGCACCAAAGAATGTGGCTGTACACCGTGAGGAAATTTATAAACGTATTCAGGATGAAAAAAAACGCCAGTGCTAGTAAGTAGTTATTGATAGTTTTGGTGGCGACCTGAATCTTCCACACTACGAGGTTGATGATAATGTTCTATTCAGTAGCCACCCTTTTTACATCACACATAAGACCGCTGATATTTAATCAGTCCATACTAGGTAATATGTTTTAATTATTATTAGCGGTCTTATTTGTGGAGTAATAACCTAATAATGAGGATCTACTCATGAGTGAAGATAGAAAAACAAATGTTCCAGATTTTCTTTCTGAATTAGATGCAGGCACATTTCAGAATAAAATTTCTGCAGCATTAAATCTTGTCGGTGGTGGTGTTAATAAAAATGGTGGTACGGGTGAAATTCAAATTGTTTTTAAAATTACTCAATTTGATGAAAATAGAGTGAAAGTTTCACATAAATTGAAGTTCGTCACACCAACTCGACGCGGTAAGCAATCAGAAGAAGATACAACAGAAACACCAATGTATGTAAATAAAGGTGGGAAACTTACTATTTTGCAAGAAGACCAAGGTCAATTATTTGCAATTAATGGTGCACCTGACGGCAAATTAAAACAAGTTAATTAATTTCTTTTTAATCTAAATATCAATCTTTAAAAATACTTTATTAAATAAGTAGGAGCCTTTATGTCTCAATTAAATGGTGATGCTATTTCTAAAATTACAGAACTAGCTATTTCAGGTGTTCGCTTAGGTGCTGTGGAAAGTATGCCTTGCCCTGCTGTTGCCAAACCTGATGGACTTGAAATTGTTAGTCTAGAGAGATATCAAGAAGGTCGTTATCGCTTCCGTGGTGCACTAAAAACCACCAGCATTAGCGACTTCGTAAAATATAGTGTTGGTTATGCTGATACTCCTGGTGTTCGTTGTTTTATCGATGCTGAAGATATGAGTGCAAAAACTATCTTTAACCTCGGTACTATTGCAGCTCCTGGTCACGCGGATAACTCAGCTGTAATTGGCCTGAAAAAAACATCCCCTTTTTCTGCTGTTCTATCAGTTAATGGCCGCAAACAAGGACAAAAAGAGCTTGCCGAGTGGTTGGAAGATTGGCGCGAATTCTTATTAGCTTTCGATGCTGAAGGTAATGTTCTGGATATTAAGCAAGCTATTGGTGCTGTCCGTCGAATTACTATTGAATCAAGCCGTTCATCAGATCATGAAGATAGTGATTTTTCGGCAAACCGTTCTGTAATGGAAAGTGTTGAAGCGAAAAGCAAAGACATTATGCCAGCTGTTTTTGAGTTCAAATGTACTCCGTATGAAGAATTGCAAGAACGCGCAATTAAACTTCGCTATAGCATTTTAACTTCACACGATACGCCAGCATTGATTCTTCGTATTGTTCAACTTGAAAATTTAGAAGAGCAAATGGCGCAGGAATTTCGTGATCTACTTGCTTCTAAATTTGAAGGCACTCAGATCGAAACATTCATTGGGAATTTTTCAGCTTAATTAATTTATGCGCCACTAGTTTAGTGGCGCTATTTGTAGTGTGGAGATTTGAACATGTCATATATTTCAACTTTTACAGGAAAGCATTTTAACTTTATCAATATCAGTGCGAATGATATCGATATTAATGATATTGCTCAGGGTTTATCTAATGAATGTCGCTTTGCTGGGCAAATTAGCCAATTCTATTCTGTTGCTCAGCATTCTGTTTATGTTAGTCAAATTGTACCGTCAGAATATGCGTTAGAAGCATTACTACACGATGCATCAGAAGCCTATTGCAAAGACTTACCTAGCCCATTGAAAGCGCTGTTACCCGAATACAAGACAATTGAGCGCAGAGTACAACAGACAATAACTGACAAGTGGAACCTACCAACTAATTTAAGTGATGTTGTTCATTATGCTGATTTAACAATGCTAGCTACGGAACGTCGCGATTTAGAAGTTGACGGTAATAACTACTGGTCAATTTTAGACGGTATTCCAGCAACTGATTTAATTACAGTTAGCCCACTATCCCCTATACAAGCGCGAGCAATGTTTATTTATCGCTACAACCAGTTAACAGGAACCATACCTGAATTCGATGCTGATATAAGGTTAAGCACAATTCGCGGTGAATGTGCGTGGGGTGACATTTATTCAGATAAGAAAAAGCGCTTTCAAGATGGCGATCCTATTCAAACATCGCGAGTTATCAATATCGATACTTATTTAACCGATGGCTATATACAAACAGTTAATTCAGTTTACAGAATTATTGTTTAGGTGGCTGATATGAAAGAGCGCGGAATTATTTTTAATGCTGAAATGGTACGCGCCATCATTGATGGCCGCAAAACTCAAACTCGTAGCGTAGTTAAAGGCGCGACAAGCAATCATATCTTTCATGGTTGGGTAACATCAAGCATACACTCAAAGGATGAAGGTAGGGCCTGCTGGTCTAATAACACCCTGTCCATGCGTGGAAACTCTATTAGATTGCATTGCCCGTTTGGTGAAATTGGTGATCGCCTTTGGGTTCGTGAAACATGGCAAGGGCCATTGATTAATTACACAGATGATGAGCCACCGTTCAAGGGGCATCATATATTCGAGAAATCAGATAATTGCGTTTACAAGGCTGACGGTGCGGCGACACCTGAATTTATTGACAGTGATGATAATTTTCGGCAAGGCTGGAGACCCTCAAGCAATATGCCTCGCTGGGCTTCACGTATCACACTAGAAATTACTGATGTTCGCGTAGAGCGCCTGCAAGAAGCTAGCGACGATGATTTTAAAGCTGAAGGCTATCCGCTGGAGAGAGAATTAACTGGCGGCAGTACTGATGCATTTTGCTGGTTTCGTCACTTATGGGATTCAGTTAGTAAGCCTGACTGTAATTATGAAAGTAATCCGTGGGTGTGGGTTATTGAGTTTAAGCGAGTGTGATTATGAATAATGAAATGCTTGAATTAGCCAAAGAATTAAAAGCCGCCGCAATCAAGTTGAAGGTCAATAAATATGATTATGTGTGGCTAAAAAATGAATTAACAGACGACTGGAGTCATGGTTCGCCATATGAATATTTTGCTCTTTTATCTAATTACCATAAGGTAATTAACCTCTGTGAGCATATTGAGCGTATTTCTCAAATTAACGAAGATAGTACTAAATTGATTGAAGCATTCTGCGCTGATGATGCCGAATGGCATAAGTTACTTGATACAAGGGAGCAAGAAAACTCAAAACTAATCCGTTTAGTAGTTAAGTTAGCTGATAAATACTCTGAAATACAAAAAGAATTAGAGCGTATTAATAACTTGCAGCCTGTAGCTTGGATGTACCCTGTATTTCATGATGAAAAAATGCAATTCACAACTGATGCGGTTGCATCTGAAAATATTGATATCCATTTTCAATCTCATGGTTCACCACTTAAAGTCACACCACTTTATAAATTAGATAAATAAGGACTAACAATGAAATATAAGCACTTAATGGTAGATCTGGAAACTATGAGCAATAAAGGTAATGCCGCTATTGTTTCTATTGGTGCTGTAGCTTTTGAGCCGTCAACGGGTGAAATTGGTCCTACTTTCTACCGCACGGTTGATTTAACGAGTTGTGAGCGCGTTGGGCTTCATATTGATGCCGATACCGTTCTTTGGTGGATGAAGCAAAGCAGTGAAGCAAGAGCCGCTATTGTTGATGAGCGCGCAGAGCCTATTATGTATACGCTTACATGTTTGTCTATGTTTGCTGAAGAGCATTTATCGAATAAAATTTGCGTCTGGGGTAATGGTAGTGATTTTGACAATGTTGTTTTAGCTAATGCCTATAACGTATGTGATTTAGAGCCATTCTGGAAATTTTATAATAACCGTGATGTTCGCACCATTGTAGAACTTGGTCGCAGTGCTGGTATTGATCCTAAGCGTACGCTCGAATTTGAAGGAGAACAACACAACGCATTAGCTGATGCAATCCATCAAGCTAAGTATGTGTCTATTATCCACCAGCATTTGATTAAACCAGTTAACGACGATATTTAATTTTTAAATCTGTATGCGGCAGATATGTGGGGATAAATATGAACACAATGTTTTTATTAATGGCTGAATGTGGAACATCTCAGATACCACTAGAGATAGTCGCTGAAAAATATTTAAATTTGACACCAGCATATGCAGATAAAAAAGCAGCTTTAGGTGAATTACCATTTTTAACATACAGAGATGAAAATAGCCAAAAATCACCAAGAATGGTTCATATTAGTGACTTAGCTGAATGGATCGATAAACAAAGAAACATCGCTAGAAAAGAATTTGATAAAATTCAAAGCTAAATAAACATGCTAGCTACAAAATGCTATTACTATGTAGCTAGCATGTATACATTATGAGCTGAAAACCTTATAAAGTGCGATACCTGCGGCAACTGCAATTCCTATAAGCCATCTAATATTCGCTGATTGATTATCTTTTATCTTGTTAATAACAGTTTGTTCTGACCTTAGTATTGATTCTCTTAGTATGTCATTTTTATCATCTATTTTTGTTAAAATAGTGTCATGCTTATCTGCTATTTTTTGATTTAAATTATCACACTTGTCATCTAATCTATCTTTAATAATTTCATGATTTACTTCTACTTTGTTAGTAATAGAAGTTATATGATTTTCTAAAGTAATTTTGATAGCACTGTGAGATGCCGATAATCTATTTAATTCCTGCATAACCCATTGCAGTTGAGAGTTATCAGATGATGAACTAGGTGTGCTATTTGGGTTTGGAGTGCCATTTAAGTCCATTTTTTTACTCATATACTACCCCTTTTTAACGCTTAACCAATCCCACAGTTCCCTATTGTGCCTTCCCCAGTATGCGGTAAAAAGAGTAACTATAGTATTGTTGAGATCTACTGTATGAGATTCCAATAACTCATAAAATTCTTTAGGGGTAACAATATTGTTAGGACTAGATACAACCCAAGCTTTGGAGTCAATTTTATACCTATCTCCTTGGGGAACTATAGCATTAATAGCTTTTTCAACCTTTTCTGGACTACCTGAGGTTTGTACCATAAATACAGGCATACAAGTTTATCTCCCTATTGTTTGCTTACCTTGCTAGTTATTTTGTAATGATAGCATAAAATATTTTTATTCATTAGCATTTGAATGCTTATCTGAATAAGAAAAACAAACTTAGCAGGACACCAATAGCGCACCATGATTTTATAACTTATTGATATTTAATTGTGGTGCATCCCATCGAGCAT
>NZ_JBIXLP010000088.1:0-779 GCF_053543535.1 Providencia sp. AGC89 | reverse complement strand
AAATATTACAGAGCAACTTGTATCTAAGAGTAAAAAAAAGGAAACGACGGTAAAACCTCTTTGGGAATTTGAGGATAAGAATACCTATGCGAGGAAACGAGTAAAAGACCGCGGGTTCAGCTACGAATTTAATCGTATTCCCAAACAGGTACAAGATGAATTAGACCAATCTATTCAATCTATTATTAATGCATATTATTCAACAATGAAGGCAATGTAAGAAGATATGTAAAAAAGTGGAGTTGCCACGCTATAAGGTGGTTATTGGAGAGTTTTATCTCTAGAAAGTAAAACCCCCAAAATCTTCTCTATCTTGGCGGACTGAGGAAAGATTTTGAGGGCTCAACGTAATTCTGTCAGGAAAAGGTTAGCTTCCTGATAGGGAGTATAGAATTATGCAAAACAAAATTCAACTCCTTATGTGCTACATAAGCGCAAAAAAGGATGGATAATATAAAAAGGACGGTGATGACCAGTTCTATTGGTAAAATTCATCGACATTTTGCGCCAAGATTTTTAGGTCAATTACCGAAATTGGTGCCTGTGCGCCGCTTTGCGGCGGCGTTAAAGCGTCACGATTGGAACCGAAACCCCCATATTTATCAACTGCGATACAGTCGAAAGCAACGGATATCCGTGCGTTCAGAGCGTCGCGAAACCTTTGATGCGTTAGCAATGGCCATGATTGCCTATGCGGATTACAACCCTGAAAGTGATGCGCTCTTTGAAGTGATGTGTTCAGTGGAAAAATTGGCGGAGCTGTGTGGTCAGTTGTACCG
>NZ_JBIXLP010000087.1:0-960 GCF_053543535.1 Providencia sp. AGC89 | reverse complement strand
ACATTAAAGCTCAGATATCGACGATCATTAACTGATGATTGATCGAGATAACCTATCACAATAGGCTATCTCGATCAGAACTAACAGTTTTACTTAAATCAAATCCTTAATTATTATCACCATAATATTTATCTTTTTGATGCAATCGGAATTAGAGGTTATTATTTTGATTAATTATTTATTGATGAATGAAAATAATAACTTTCAATCTTCATTTTATATATTAAATATAATATCTATTTGTTTGTAATAAAAATTAGTCACGATAATCAAGGGCGCGCGGATCAGCAATTAGGGATTACTGGGCGATTACTTGATAATGCTTTGACCTACCAATTAACGGCGAGTGGGGATAATCAGGCTCAACAGCACGCTAAATCTGGGTTATCAAGGTGACAATGTGTATTTGGGGGGGCGGCTACAGTTATGGTAGTGAAAGTCAATCTTTGAACCTCAACGCGAATGGGGGACTCATTGCTCATGCCCACGGGGTGACATTTAGCCGCTTTATGGGGACCTCAATGGCAGTAGTTGAAGCACCTGATACTGTAGGAAGCACATTAAACGGAGGAATAGCGACGGTTGACTCTGGTGGGTATACGGTGGTGCCTTATTTGATTGATTACAGTAAGAATACCGTGAATTTAGACGTGAATACGCTTCTTGAAAATATCACAACGGAAGAGACTTCCATCAATCTTTACCCCACTAAAGGAGCAATTGTGAAAGCCCATTTTCAAACGAAAAATGGGTATTAAGCCTTAATGACATTAAAAATGTGAGGCCATGATACCGTTGGGAGCGACAGTGGTTGTCCATAGTGACAACGACTCTGCTGAACAAAACACCAGTATTGTTGGGGATGGTGGTCAGGTGTACTTATCCGGTCTATCTGAGATAGGGTACCTTGATGTAAAATGGGGAAATACTGATGTTCAGCGTTGTCGGGCTGAATTTAAT
>NZ_JBIXLP010000086.1:0-559 GCF_053543535.1 Providencia sp. AGC89 | reverse complement strand
GCGATACTATTTCTTTTTATGTTGTACCGATCCGTAATGCGGGTGCTTCGGTAATAAAAACGGGACCATTTAATGCCACAGCAACGTTAATTGCTGAGTATGAGTAACTAATCGTAGTTACAAATTGAAGTTAATAGCTAGTGAACATAAATAAAATTCAAATAGGATGACAGCTTGTTATCTTATTAATGATAAAAATCAAGTTTTATCATTATTTCATAGTGTTATATGATTAAGGTTATTTTATCAAAAGCCTGAAAATGAGGTGGCTAGGATGAAAAAATGCATAAAAAAACAATATATGCCCTTCATTAGTGCAGTGATAATTAGTGTAATGGCATTTTTTATTAATGTTGGAACGTCAATAGCGAGTAATGATGTTAAAATTAATATGACAGGTAATTTATTAGATTTTCCACCATGCGATGTATATAGCAGTGATGGTGTTGGCTCGCCAATCCATATTCATTTTAATGAAATAGGTATACAACGAATTGATGGGAATCGATTTAAACAAAACTGGATATTAAAAGTATCATGTGATGGTACCCTAGGAGCA
>NZ_JBIXLP010000085.1:0-1068 GCF_053543535.1 Providencia sp. AGC89 | reverse complement strand
TGTTATCCCGCTATTGGCACAAGCCATCAATCAACACTATAATAGTGATAACGACATCGTCACTATCCTCAATTATCTGTTCATTGCACTGGACTCACCCAACTTTGAACATATTGTCGAGCAATTGAGTGAACAGGCAGAAAGGCACAAGGAGGCAATTATGAATATTGCACAACGCTTACAAGATAAAGGCGAGAAAATCGGCTGGGAAAAAGGCCTAGAGAAAGGCATTGAGCAAGGTATTGAGAAAGGCATGCGAGAGGCTAAAATTACAATGGCTCGTAGCTTGCTCAAGAACGGTGTTAGCCTTGATCTTATCATTGAAAGTACCGGTTTAAGCCGCGAAGAGCTCATTTCCCTTCAGTAGTATCACCCTATTCCTTTGTCATTTTTGTGCTTAACGCAAACGTCGCTAACTCAATGAGTTTAGCGATGCTTTGCGATTTTTCATAACGGGGTCTTTTGACTTAAAGAACGGTTTGTCCGACACCTCTCTGCAATCCCTTGTCACTCAAGGCATTCACTCAAAAAATCAATTTCAAAACTAGCAATAAGTTTATCTATAACTTTATGAATATTAATAATTTTATCCTTTCGATAAAATTCATAATTTCCAATTAAGTTCATGGTTAGGAAACTGGATGAGCGATTTAACGAGCCTATAAGGCTATGTTTGGTAGCAAAGTCTATTAAATGGTCTCTATATCGTATTTAAACTTAACCATGATAATGTGTAATTGCGCTATTTTTAGCCAAAAACTGAAATTTTAGGCACACTGATCCTAGGCTGCCGTTTGTAACCATCGTTTTCTAGCCATTTTATCCCGCCTTTCTGACAGCAAAGTGGCCGCGTGTATGCCTTTTTCTGCACTCATAAATCGCAGTCGGTTTCCACATAAAATACATTGGTACGGCTCCGTGTTTAAAAATCCTTTCATCAGTGCCGCAAAGCCCGGTTTTTCAGGAACATTAGGATGTATCATGTCTAATGCATCATACACCTTCGGTAATAAACTCCCGCGTTTGCAATTAGCTAAAAAACCGTAATAACGGATCATCTTAAAATGT
>NZ_JBIXLP010000084.1:0-43754 GCF_053543535.1 Providencia sp. AGC89 | reverse complement strand
CGAACTACAGCTAAAAGCATGACGACAAAACTCGCCCATCGCCCTTTAATTGCTCGAAATTACCCTAAATAATTTGAGTTGTAGCAAGGCGGCAAGTAAAACCATCCCTATGAGCATACACAAGTATGTGATTAGGGTGTTTTTGTACAGCCAACGAACTACAGCTAAAAGCATGACGACAAAACTCGCCCATCGCCCTTTAATTGCTCGAAATTACCCTAAATAATTTGAGTTGTAGCAAGGCGGCAAGTAAAACCATCCCTATGAGCATACACAAGTATGTGATTAGGGTGGTTTTGTGCAGCCAACACCGCTACAGCTCAAAGTATGACGGGTAATGGGTATTAGAGCATTGGCTTACCATACTCCATCGGAGACAAATCAAAGTATTTTGCGACTGTTTGCCCTATGTCCGCGAACGTTTCACGGTGGCCTAATGAGCCTGGTTTAACTTTCGGGCCATAAATCAGCACTGGGATATGCTCACGTGTATGGTCAGTACCTGGCCAGGTTGGGTCACAACCATGGTCTGCGGTTAAAATCAGAATGTCGTCTTCTTTAACCAGTTTCATTAACTCAGGTAAACGACGGTCAAATAGTTCTAATGCAGCGGCGTAACCTGCTACATCACGGCGATGGCCATATGCGGAGTCAAAATCAACAAAGTTGGTGAATACAATAGTGTTATCACCCGCCAGCTTCATTTCTTCAACGGTCGCATCGAACAGTGCATCAATACCTGTTGCTTTGATTTTCTTAGTGATACCAACGTGCGCATAAATATCGGCAATTTTACCAATAGAAACGACTTCACCTTGTTTTTCATCAACTAATTTTTTTAATACTGTTGGAGCTGGTGGCTCAACTGCTAGGTCATGGCGGTTACCAGTACGTGTGAAGTTACCTGCTTTATCGCCAACGAATGGGCGAGCGATAACACGACCTATATTGTAACCACCTTTAGTTAGCTCTTCGCGAGCAATTTCGCACAGCTCATACAGTTTGTCTAAGCCATAGGTTTCTTCGTGACAAGCAATTTGGAATACAGAGTCTGCTGAAGTATAGAAAATCGGTTTCCCCGTTTTCATATGTTCTTCACCCAGTTGGTCAAGGATGACCGTACCTGATGAGTGGCAGTTACCCAAATAACCCGGTAAGTTGGCTTTTTTAACTAAGGTATCCAGCAATTCTTGTGGAAAACTATTTTCTTCATCAGAGAAATATCCCCAATCGAAAAGCACAGGCACACCTGCTATTTCCCAGTGACCTGATGGCGTATCTTTACCTGAAGAAATTTCGCTTGCATAACCGTATGCACCAATAATTTCTGCATTAGGATCTAACCCCGCAGGGAATGAACCGCTTGATTCTTCTCCTGCTTTACCTAAACCTAATTTAGTTAAGTTAGGTAAATGAAGAGGGCCTTTACGACCAATATCTGCTTCACCACGAGCACATGCATCTGCAATGTGGCCCAATGTGTTTGAACCTTCATCACCGAATTTATGCGCATCATGCGCTGCACCAATCCCAAAGGAATCTAAAACCATAATAAATGTGCGTTTCATATTTTTTCTCCCGCGGTACATTCAAGTCAACATACCACTAAAATCTCTGTTTATTACTCGCTGATTTGGCGATATACCATCGGTGTTTCTTGTGGAGCTTTATCTCCAATCACCATTGCATCCCGCACTTCTTTCGCAGCTTCTTCCCATGCTTTTTCACTGTTCGCATGGATAATAGCTAATGGAGTTTGTGTATCTACTTTAGAGCCTAACGCCGCGATATCACTCAAACCAACACTGTAGTCAATTGGGTCTGACGCTTTACGGCGTCCCCCACCTAACGTCACGACTGACATACCTAATGCACGGGTATCCATATGTGTGACAATACCGTCTTTTGGTGCATAGACCGCTTTGCTTAATACTGCGGTTGGTAGGTATTTACTGTAATTTTCAACAAAATCAACTGGCCCTTTTTGAGCCGCAACCATGCGCCCAAAGACTTCAGCAGCTTTGCCGTTATCCAATACCGCTTGTAACTTCTGGCGTGCTTCATCACGATTAGCCGCTAATGATCCAGACACTAACATTTCAACACACAGTGCCATAGTCACTTCATACAAACGTGGGTTACGGTATTCACCTGTTAAAAATTGTACGGCTTCACGCACTTCAACCGCATTACCTGCACTTGATGCCAATACTTCATTCATATCAGTCAATAACGCGGTTGTTTTGCAACCAGCGCCATTTGCGACCTTAACGATCGATTCTGCAAGTTGCTCGGATTTTTCATAAGTCGGCATAAATGCTCCGGAACCAACTTTGACGTCCATAACAAGAGCATCAAGGCCTTCCGCCAGCTTTTTACCTAAAATTGATGCGGTGATCAGCGGAATTGAATCAACTGTTGCCGTAATATCACGGGTGGCATAGAAGCGTTTATCTGCAGGTGCTAATGAGTTTGTTTGGCCAATAATGGCAACACCTACGTCTTTGATAATGTCACGAAAACGGGAATCATCAGGGAAAATATCGAAATTTGGAATTGCTTCGAGTTTATCTAATGTACCACCAGTATGACCTAAACCACGGCCTGAAATCATCGGAACATAACCACCACACGCTGCAACCATAGGGCCAAGCATCAGTGAAGTCACGTCGCCTACTCCACCAGTCGAATGTTTATCGACTAATGGGCCATTCAGGTTAAGTGATTTCCAATTAAGAACTGTCCCTGAGTCACGCATTGCCAATGTCAGAGCAACGCGTTCAGGCATCGTCATATCATTAAAATAGATAGTCATTGCTAATGCAGCAATTTGACCTTCTGATACTGAATTATCACGAACACCATTGATAAAGAAACGAATTTCTTCTTCACTTAGTGGTTTACCATCGCGTTTTTTACGAATAATTTCTTGTGCCAGAAACACGATATACTCCTTTAAAGTCGAATTTATCGGTTAACAATATTGCGAAAATTAATAATTGCTGCTTGATTTTTTAACGTCAAAACCTAGCGTATTTAATAAATTTGCTAATAAGCTTGATGCGCCAAAACGGAAATGGCGGCTATCAGCCCAATCGTCACCTAAAATTCTTCCTGCTAATGCTAAGTAATCTGCTGCTTCTTCTGCAGTACGAACGCCACCAGCCGGTTTAAAACCAACCGTTTTGGCTACGCCCATATCGTGGATCACTTGCATCATGATTTCTGCACTTTCTAATGTTGCATTAACAGGCACTTTACCTGTTGATGTTTTAATAAAATCAGCGCCAGCTTTAATTGAAATTTCAGAAGCTTTGCGGATCAATGCCGCCTCTTTTAATTCACCGGTTTCAATAATCACTTTCAGCAACACATTTGCCGCAGCACAAGCCTCTTTACAGGCTTTCACTAAATCAAAACCAATTTTTTCATTCCCCGCGATCAGCGCACGATATGGGAAAACCACGTCAACTTCATCTGCACCATAAGCAATCGCCGCTTTAGTTTCAGCTAATGCGATTTCGATGTCATCATTACCATGAGGGAAGTTCGTTACTGTCGCGATACGGACGTCTGGAGTACCTTGTTCACGTAATGTTTTACGTGCAATAGGGATAAAGCGAGGATAAATACAGATTGCAGCTGTATTACCTGCTGGGCTTTTCGCCTGATGGCATAATGCGATCACTTTTGCATCAGTATCGTCATCATTTAAAGTGGTTAAATCCATCAGGGTCAGCGCGCGTTGTGCGGCTGCTTTTAAATCAGTCATATAACTCTCCAACGTTGTTAATTCTTCAGAACGACACGTTCTTTGTTGGCGAGCGGGCTTGGTTCCTTAAAGATGCTAGTCGGATACTTTCCGAACTGAGCAGCTGAGATCCTTCTCACCGCATCATGCCCTAGAGTAACTTTACTCTGAGAACTAGCAGTTCCATAGCAGCTTACTAATGATAGTAGACCATGGAATAGCGTTATTTTATGTGCTACAAATCACATTAATCGACTGAATGTTACATTATTAAAATAATAAATGTGATACATATTACAATTATACCTAATCTGACGGCCATTTTATTCTCTCAAATGGCTTTTCGATACATGCTTTATCATTAATTTACTACGTTAAGAGTAGTTGAAAATTTTCGATTGATATAAAAATTCACAAAAGAATATAACGCATCAAATTAAAAACGGAAGGACAAGAGCCCTTCCGTTATATTTGTTTAAGAGAGCCAGCTTTTGCCCCTCGAAACAACATCAAGCAACTGCCGCTGCACCTAAAGTCAGGAAGAAGCCTGCAATTGTTGCACTCATTAAGTTAGACAGTGTACCTGCCATAACCGCTTTCATGCCTAAGCGTGCGACATCACCGCGGCGACTTGGCGCCATTCCGCCCAACCCACCTAATAAGATAGCGACAGATGATAAGTTAGCAAACCCACACAGCGCAAAAGAAATAATCGCTTTTGTATGGTCAGATAACACTTGTTTACCCGCGGCTAAAACCTCAGCATCTGCCTTCATGTACTCACCAAAGTTCATGAATGCAACAAACTCATTCACAACAATTTTTTGGCCAATGAAAGACCCTGCGACTGTCGCTTCGCTCCATGGCACCCCAATGAGAAATGCAATCGGTGCGAACAACCAACCGAGTAATAGCTCCAGTGATAATTGAGGATAATCAAACCAGCCACCAATTCCACCTAAAATACCATTAATTAACGCGATCAACGCGATAAAAGCCAATAACATTGCACCCACGTTCAGCGCAAGTTGCATCCCTGATGAAGCCCCTGAAGCGGCTGCATCAATAATGTTGGCAGGGCGCTCGTCTTCAGCAACTAAATCCGTCGCATCAACTCTGTCTTTAACATCTTCTGTTTCTGGTACCATCAGCTTGGCAAATAATAGCCCACCCGGCGCTGCCATAAAGGATGCAGCTATCAGGTATTCCATTGGGACGCCCATTTGAGCATAACCCGCCAATACTGACCCTGCAACAGATGCCAAACCACCACACATGATGGCGAATAGCTCAGATGTTGTCATTGTTGCGATATATGGACGTACCACCAGTGGCGCTTCTGTTTGACCAACAAAGATATTCGCTGTGGCTGATAACGATTCTGTTCTGGAGGTTCCTAAGACTTTTTGCAGACCACCGCCTAATACCTTAATCACTAACTGCATGATGCCTAAGTAATAAAGAACCGCAATCAGTGATGAGAAAAAGACGATGATAGGCAGCACGCGAAAAGCAAAAATAAAGCCGCCGCCACCAAATAATTCAAACATTTTATCGGAAACAAGGCCCCCAAAGATGAAACTCATCCCATCTTGACCATAACCAATAACTTTAGAAACAGCGTCAGACATTCCTTGGAGCACACTACGCCCCGCGGGAACATAAAGGACAAATGCGCCAATAACAAGTTGGATTAAAAATGCACCACCGACTGTGCGGAGTCGAATAGCCCGGCGATTGCTAGAAAATAGGACGGCTATCGCGATAAGCACCGCCATTCCTATAATACTCATAATGAGCTGCATGGAAGGATCCCTGTTCACTTGATTTTAAATTGATATATAAGGAAACGTGTACGTCACCTTGTCTCTTAGTTTGATGATTATACCTAGTCATCATGAATAACCCGCAATACTCATCACAAATACGTGGTGCAATAAACAATAAAAATTCAAATAATGTGACAAAAATCACAAACAAGACTCGGTTTAGTCTGGAAAGGCACTAAACATCTCATCAACCAAAGCAAAATATGAATGGAGCAAAATAGATAGGTAGCAAGCTTACATAAATATTATTTATCGTTTATTTGCGGTTTTACTCCGTTAGATTAAATAACGACAAACTATTGTTGTAAAGTTGTTGGGCAATTTCTGCGGGGGATTCGTGGCGAAGTTCACATAATGCACGAAAAACCCATTGAATACGTTCTGGCCGATTTGGCTCGCCTTGAAAACCTGACACTGGCATGTCCGGTGCATCCGTTTCTAGCAGTAACGAGGAAAGGGGTAAATTAGATATCACATTACGTGTTTTATTGGCTCTTTCATAAGTAATCGTCCCACCAACACCAATATAATAGCCAAGTTTAACAAAAGCTTGTGCTTGAGATAAGCTCCCTGCAAAGCCATGAATAACACCACAAGCAGGGACATCCATACGGCGCAATATCGCCGCTAGCTGATCGTGGCTTTTTCGTGAATGCAAAATAACAGGTAAATCGAATTGTTTTGCCAGCCTTAATTGTGCAGAAAGTATCTTTTGTTGATGCTCGAACTGTGGATTTTGCATGTAAAGGTCTAACCCTATCTCCCCTATCGCCACACAGTTTTTATCTTTTTTATTAAGGTAATCGACTAAAATATCAATGTGTTGATCTTGATACTGGCTTAAGTACAAAGGGTGAAAGCCCATCGCGGCATACAACGATGAGTGCTGCTGTGCGAGTTGCCACACGCGTGCAAAATTATCGACACTGACAGTTGGGATAATAATCTTACTCACCCCATTTTGCTTAGCAAGCGCTAAACTGTCAGTAAATGCATCACTGAAAGGTGGGAAATCAAAATGGCAATGGGTGTCAATAAACCGCAGATTATCCATCTAGCTTCTCACTAGCTTGCATCCCTTTTAGGGGCTGTGCAGCCATTGTAGGGACTAAATCTCGATGTTCTTCTGGCTCGATTTGTATATCAATCGGGTTTAATTCTATTTTTTGCTCTAAGGTACGGCTAAATCTACGCCTATTTTCAATAAACGCATCCCCAAGTGCCGCCATAAAATAGCGGCCGCATCGTCTACCCGTATGATAATCTTGGTTCAATGAAGAAACTTTACTTCCCAGCGCACTGCTCTTGAGTGGAACCGGTGGGTAAATTTCAAAGATCTGTACATCCTTAGGTGGATTTTCAATAAATTCCTGCGTCTTACGGTAGCTTTTAAGGTGAATTTTTAACATTGCAGCCATGCGCTGCAAGCCATTACTATCCCCCTCTAACCAGCGAGTCATTCTTTTCACCCATTCAGGCGTAAAATACATTTGTGATGGCACTGTACGGATCACAACAATCGTCTCAGCACCACGATGATAAGCCTCTTCAACTGGAACCGCCGCGCTGATCCCACCATCGAGGTACAAAGTCCCACCAAGCTCAACACCTGTTCGATAAAAACCAGGAATAGCGCTCGAAGCACGGATAATATCTAACCAAGAATCTGCTGTAGGTTGTAAGAACTCAGCCATAAAGTCATCGCTGCGGCTTGTCCCCATATAGAACTCGCGCCCTGATGCAAGTAATTCAAGCCCTGCTTGCATCCGCAATGGTAATTCTTTTGCCGTTGTTTCAACTAACCAGTCAAGGTCAATAAGGTGCCCCCCACGAATAAACCGTAGTGGGTTAAAGAAAGCAGAATTGGTGGTATAGCGAGTAATCACTCGTCGTGCATAACCTGCTTGGCCGCAGATATAAGCAGAAAGATTTTGTGCCCCAGCAGAGGTACCAATCATTAAGTCAAAAGGATTAAAATCGGAAATTAAAAACTCGTCCAGTACGCCCGCAGTAAAAATCCCTCGTTGCCCACCACCTTCACATATCAGTGCGGTTTTCCCCGAGTTAATGTTGTCTAAAAATGCGAGGGGCTCAATAGTGCCCAATGTCACTGCGACGTGTTTCCCCATACTACCCCTTAATCCGTTATTTCTTGTATTTTTGACTAAAGGCTCTCAAGCCACCTAAAAATAGAATGAGCCTTCTAACGAAAGCCCATTCTAACGGATCTGTATAATAAATATTCAGCAATTTGCGCTATTGATACATTTATTTACCAATCAGTTGGCAAGCACCAGACCATTTTGGACTGATTTCACCCCATTAACTTGTGATGCCACCAGTACAATTTTGTCAATTTGATCCGTCGAGGTGACAAAACCTGATAAATAAACCACTCCATTAACAGTTTTCACTGATACATTATTACTCGAAATACCTTTCGTACCGAGTAGTTTTCCTTTCACATCAGCGGTGATCGCAGAGTCATCAATATACTCACCCGTATTTTTTGCACCGCTCGAAATTGCATTTCCTGTATCTTTACCCGCCATTTCAACGGTTTTTGACGCGCTGTCCCACGTTTCTGAAGCTTGTTTTTTCAAAGCGCTATCTGATGATGAGCTACAAGCCGTGAGCGCCCAGCTCAACCCAATAACCCCCAAACAGCTTAATAGCGTTGCTTTTTTCATAAAAAACCTTCCTTTCACTGTGATGGACTAACTAATAATATAGCCTAAGTAAAAAAACGTTAAAAATAAAGAGAAAGAAGACAAAGACAGAATATTCTTGATGCAAATGCGATAAAAAACAGAAAAATAGGCTTTAAAAGAAGGTCGAAAGAAGATCCCCCGCTACAAAACTAGTAGCGGGAGAGAAAAAACGTATTAGTGTTCGCGTGTTTTACGGAACCTAACATCAGGGTAGCGTTCACTAGTGAGATTTAAGTTCACCATTGTTGGCGCAATATAAGATAGGTTATCACCGCCATCAAGTGCTAAATTTTGCTCATTTTTACGTTTAAATTCTTCGAATTTTTTCGCATCGTCACACTCAACCCAACGAGCTGTAGAAACGTTTACGGCTTCGTAAATAGCTTCTACGTTATACTCGCTTTTCAGACGTGCCACTACCACATCAAACTGCAACACACCGACCGCGCCAACAATTAAGTCATTATTGGTTAACGGACGGAAAACTTGTACCGCACCTTCTTCCGAAAGTTGAACAAGGCCTTTTAACAGTTGCTTTTGTTTTAATGGGTCACGTAAACGAATACGGCGGAACAATTCAGGTGCAAAGTTAGGGATACCCGTAAACTTCAACTCTTCACCTTGTGTAAAGGTATCACCGATTTGGATAGTCCCATGATTATGTAAGCCGATAATATCCCCCGCATAAGCATTCTCAACTTGAGAGCGGTCACCAGCCATAAAGGTTAAGGCATCAGAAATTACCACATCCTTTTTAATACGCACTTGACGTAGTTTCATGCCTTTTTCATAAGTACCTGAAACAATACGCATAAATGCAACACGGTCACGGTGTTTCGGGTCCATATTAGCTTGGATTTTGAACACAAAGCCCGTAAATTTTTCTTCTGTTGCTTTCACTTCACGCAAATCTGTTTTACGCGCTTGTGGTTGTGGAGCCCATTCGACTAGCCCGTCTAACATATGGTCAACACCAAAGTTACCTAAAGCCGTACCAAAAAATACCGGGGTTAACTCACCTTGCAAAAATGCTTCATGGTCAAATTCATGGGATGCGCCTTGAACAAGCTCAAGTTCATCACGTAATTGGGCTGCCAGTTCGTCTCCCACAGCAGCATCCAATTCAGGGTTATTTAACCCTTTAATAATGCGAATTTCTTGAATTGTATGGCCTTGACCTGTTTGGTATAGGATGGTTTCATCACGCAGTAAGTGGTAAACACCTTTGAATAATTTACCGCAACCTATAGGCCATGTGATTGGGCAACAGGCAATTTTCAGCTCGTTTTCCACTTCATCCATTAATTCCATTGGGTCGCGAATATCACGGTCCAATTTATTCATGAATGTTAAGATTGGCGTATCACGTAAGCGAGTAACTTCCATCAGTTTACGTGTCCGGTCTTCAACCCCTTTACCTGAGTCAATAACCATCAAGCAGCAGTCAACCGCAGTCAACGTCCGGTAAGTGTCTTCCGAGAAATCTTCATGCCCTGGGGTATCAAGTAGGTTAACAAGGCAATCGTTATAAGGAAATTGCATGACAGAGGTAGTAATCGAAATACCACGCTGCTTTTCCATTTCCATCCAGTCGGATTTAGCGTGCTGGTTAGAACCCCGGCCTTTTACCGTACCAGCCCGTTGAATAGCATGCCCGAACAATAACACTTTTTCAGTGATTGTGGTTTTACCCGCATCGGGGTGGGATATGATAGCAAACGTTCTACGTGTGCTAACTTCATGGAGAAAGTTCTGATCTGTCATTTAACCGTTCTTTTCGTTTATATACAGATTTGTATAGGCATTCGAAGAGGCTTGATTTGGCTCTAAGCGCAGCAAATCCGTTTTGTTAATCAAAATTGGTGGATATTTTCGCAGATCTTGGGGGTATTAACAATCAAAGCATCGAGGTACACGTAAAACAGTACCTCGACCCTGTAGCAAATTAGCTAAATGATAACAATATAAACCACTGGTTAAAGCGCCACTAAGTGAGCAATTTCCTCTCCAAGTGCTTGTGTACTGGCATCCCCACCCATATCACGAGTTAAGTTCCGGCGCTGTTTAATCGCGGTTTCCACTGCGCTCATAATAGTATCGTGGATATCTTGGCAGCCTAAATGCTGCATCATCATGGCTGCGGCCCAAATAGTACCGATTGGGTTTGCAATATTTTGCCCTGCAATATCTGGCGCAGAGCCATGAACTGGCTCAAACATTGATGGAAATTCTTTTTCAGGGTTAATATTTGCAGATGGTGCAATCGCAATCGTGCCAGTACAAGCAGGCCCTAAATCAGACAAAATATCACCAAATAAGTTTGACCCAACAATCACATCATAAAACTCAGGCATTCGAACTAAGTTGGCAGCAAAAATATCGATATGGAATTGGTCGACTTTAATTTCTGGGTATTGTTTTGCCATTTCAGCTACCCGACTGTCCCAATAAGGCATTGAATGAAACAAACCATTCGATTTAGTCGCGGAACTTAAATGTTTTTTGTCGCGCGATTGTGCTAAGTCAAACGCATATTTTAAAATACGGTCGGTACCTTTACGGGTGAAGATACTTTGCTGCAACACCATTTCTTCATCAGTACCTTCATATTGAATACCACCAATAGCCGAATACTCACCCTCCACGTTTTCACGCACCACATAAAAATCAATATCTCCGGGGTTTTTATCCGCAAGTGGGCACTTGATGCCATCAAACAAACGTACGGGGCGAAGATTCACATACTGGTTAAATGCGCGACGAATTGGCAGTAATAACCCCCACAAAGAAATATGATCAGGCACCCCAGGGAAACCAACCGCTCCTAAAAAAATAGCATCAAATTTTTTCAATTGTTCTAAGCCATCTTCAGGCATCATACGCCCCGTACGATGGTAAGTTTCACATGACCAATCAAAATACGTAAAGTTAAGCTTTATATTATGTTTACTCGCTGCCGCTTTTAAAACTTTTATCCCCTCAGGGATCACTTCTGTACCGATGCCATCACCTGGGATTACTGCGATATTAAATTGTGACATAGTGAAAACCTCTGATAAATGAATTGGGTATGTTTGTTCTCCAGTTTATGGCTTGCTGTGATAAAGTATAGGCATGAAGTGTAATCCTTAGGTTTACAAACTATGAACAAGCTCCCAGCATTAGAGGATATCCGCGTTTTTGTGACTGTTGCGCGCCTAATGAGTTTTTCTCAAGCAGCTCAGCAACTGTTGGTTTCCCCTGCTTATATCTCTAAACGAATTAAATTGCTCGAAGAAAATTTAGGGCAAATATTATTTTTTAGGACTGCTCGTTCAATTAAACTCACCCATGAAGGGCAGATAATTTTACGCAGTAGTGAAGCGATGTTAGCAGAACTTGAACATATGCAAGAGCAGCTTAATGCATGTCGAGAAGAGATCCGTGGCTCGCTTCGCATTAGTTGTAGCACCGGGTTTGGTAGTACATACATTAACCCGTTCATCCTCACATTACGGGAAAGTTACCCTTTACTAGGGATTGACCTTACACTGACAGATAAATCCGTCGATATTATCAATGAAAATATTGATGTTGATATTTGTATCGGAGGCGCCATTTCCGAGCAATTCATTGCTAGACGTATCGCCCATAACCAGCGGGTTTTATGCGCATCACCAAGTTATTTGGCTAAATATGGCTACCCTAAATATCCGCAACAGCTTGAGCAAAAACACTTGTGCATTGCTATCAAGGAACGCAACCAAGCTCCAGCTGTTTGGAAACTTGAGCAGCAACAAGAAAGTATGACAGTCACACCTAACAGTAAGCTGACCGTCAATAATGGTGAAGTAGCCAAACAATGGTGTTTAAGTGGCGAAGGCATACTGCTGCGCTCCCTATGGAGCGTGCTTCCCGAATTGCAATCTGGTCAATTGATACGTGTTTTACCACAATGGCACCAAACAGCAGATGTTTATGCTGTTTATTCGAGAAGTATCCGAACTAGTGCTAATCTTAGAGTGTTTATTGAAAATTTAGAGCAATTCCTCACCAACAATTTACACCATGAACGCACTTAATTAAGTTTTATTAGCAAAAGGTGGATATGCATTGATGATAGAAGCAGAGACATTCAAAGAACGTTTATTAAAACTGCTAAAACAGAAAAAAATGAGCCAATTAAAAGCAGCTGAAGCCCTTGGTGTCTCAAGAACCGCGGTCAATAAATGGACAAAAGGTGGCATGATAGATGAAGATAACCTTGAAAAACTCGCCACACTATTGGATGTCGACAAAATTTGGTTGAAATACGGTGAATACACCAATAGCCTAATTACTGTCACCAATGCAGGGGTCATGCGTAATATAAATGAAGTCCACCTCCAAGAATCTGCGGATATCGTCACATGGGAATGGGACTTAATGAGCGGAGAGCTCAATTACTCTGATAACGTTGAAGCCGTTTATGGCATCAAAATCACCAGTAATGAAGATTTCTGGGCATTAATGGATCACCACTCTAAAGAAAAACTGGTTAATGGTTATTCCAAAATCATCCGCGAAGGTGGAGCCCATGAAATGGATTTCAAAATTAACTGGGAAGGTGAATACCGCTGGATAACATCTCGTGCCACAGGTGTTCGGGGTTCAAATGGAAAAGTAACTAAATTAGTCGGGATTAGCTTAGACAATACTGAACGTAAAAATAATGAATTACGCTTACGTAAAATCAAATGCTACTTTGATGTTTTACTTTCTCATTTCAATCATCTTGTTGTTTTCACAGACAAAGCGGGTGAAATTTTAGCCAGTAATTTAAACAGCCTCTCATCTGAAATAGACTACCTCGACCTACAACGCTTATTGTATCAATTAGTCATTAGTCATAAATCATGGCTAGATGAAGTACTCGATACTGGCCGAGGGCAGGTTGTTTTTCAAGATAAACAAATTACAGCTTATCAACATGTTAATGATGAACAGCAGATATTTTTAATGTTTGAGTTAAAAGATATCTGAGTGGTTAATCATTGCCCCATTGGGTAATCATGGGGCAACACGGTTATAGGTCAAGCACTAGCCGCTTAGTTTTGGCGCGAGACACACACAGCATCATGGTTTTTTGCTGCGCTTTTTCATCATCATCAAGGTATAGGTCTCGGTGGTCTGCCTCCCCTTCTAATATTGCCGTTTCACAAGTACCACAGACTCCATTACGACATAAACATTCCACATTAATGCGTTTATCTGCTTCGATTGCCTGTAATATAGACATATCTTCACCAACAACTAAGCTAATCCCTGAACGCTGAAAATGCACTTCAAATGACTCACCTTCACTCGCGACTTCGCCAAAATTTTCAAAGTGAATCTGTGACTCGCCAAGATGTTTTTGACCTTCTTCAATCACATTATTAATTAATGATTCCGGACCACATACATAAACATGACTATGACTTGGTTGGCTTTTGATTAACTGCTCAACTGACATTCGCTGCCCTTGGCTGCTATCGTATACATGCAATCGGTCGCCAATACGCTCTTGTAAATGTTCGACAAAAGCCGCCGTTTTGCGGTCACGAAAACAGTAATGGAGTTCAAAATCCATATTGCCGTGCTCTAACTCATATAAATAAGAAAGAAATGGCGTAATACCGATCCCTCCAGCGATCAAAACATGCTTACACTTGTTGTTTTTCTCAAGCGAGAAAAAATTCTGGGCAGGGGATAAATATAAACTATCCCCTAAAGATAACTGCTCATGCATAAAAGCTGAGCCACCTTTTGAATTTTCATCACGCAGAACAGAAATGCAATAACTCCCACAGTGTTGCGGATCACTAATGAGTGAATACGCACGCTGTAAGCCAGCCTCTCCCCCCATATGAACGGTAACATGGCTCCCCGCACTAAAGGGCATAAAAGTACCGTCCTGTGCAACGAATTCGAACATTTTGATGTTTGGGCTAACCTGCTCTATTCGGCTAACATTTACCGCGATTTTTGCTTGGTTCATCACTGTTCTCCTTCCTTATCCAATATCGATACACAAGTACTTAATGCTTAAATAATCCTCAATGCCATAACGAGAGCCTTCTTTCCCTAAACCAGATTGTTTCACACCGCCGAATGGCGCAACCTCATTAGAAATCAAACCAGTATTGATGCCGACCATACCACTTTGCAGCTTTTCTGCGACACGATATACCCGATTCACATCCCGAGAGAAAAAGTACGCTGCTAGCCCATAAATAGTATTATTTGCCCGAGAAATTACTTCACTCTCATCATTAAAGCGGATCAATGTGGCAATAGGACCAAAAATTTCTTCATGAACAATGTCCATTGAATCATCAACATCTACCAATACTTTTGGATTAAAAAAGTTGGCTTGTTCTTTGATTTCATTACCTAATGTTAATAATTTAGCACCTTTCGCTAATGCATCTTGCAATAATGCATTCATTCCTTCTATTGCCTTAGATGTAATCATTGGCCCAATATCGGTACCCGCAGCAAGCCCATTTCCGACGGTTAATTTGGCCACTTCTGCGACAAACTTGGTTTTAAATTCGTCAAAAATAGCAGTATGAATATAGAAACGGTTAACACAAACACAGGTTTGCCCACCATTACGGAACTTGGCTTGAATAGCGGCAGTTACTGCTTTATCAATGTCTGCATCCTCAAAGACGATAAAAGGCGCATTACCACCGAGTTCTAACGACGTTTTCTTTATAGTCGATGCACACTGTTCTGATAATATTCGGCCTACTTGTGTCGAACCTGTAAACGAAAACTTACTGATAAGCTCATGTTTTGTCAGTCTTTCGCCTAAAATACGCGATTCCCCCGTCACAACATTAAAAACCCCTGCTGGAATACCCGCCTCATCGGCCAATTGAGCTAATGCAAGAGCCGTAAAAGGTGTTTCTGTCGCTGGTTTTATGATAATGCTACACCCTGCCGCAAGAGCCGGTGCCGCTTTACGGGTGATCATCGCAGCGGGGAAATTCCATGGTGTAATGGCACTACACACCCCGATAGGTTGCTTAATTGTCGAAATCCGGTTACTCCCAACAGTCTGAGGGATAGTCTCCCCATAAACACGTTTACCTTCCTCTGCAAACCATTCTATAAATGAAGCGGCGTAGCGAATTTCACCTTTAGCTTCATGTAATGGCTTACCCTGTTCTAAGGTCATTAAGCGACCGAGATCATCAACATTGGCTTCGATAAGCTCAAACCAACGTCGTAAAATGATAGAACGAGCCTTGGCGGTAAGCTGCTGCCAACCTTCCATCGCCATGTGAGCTTGCTCAATAGCCTCATCCACTTGTCTTGCCGACAAGCTGGGAATTTCTCCCAGCACAGATTGGTCAACAGGATTAGTCACAGGGATTTTCTGACCTGAATCAACCCATTGCCCATTGATATAACATGTCTGACGAAATAGCGCTGGGTTAGTTAACTTATGCATTTGTGACTTCTCCTCGTTCATTTATATTCAATAACGTAATTACTCGCTATGCGCACCAGCTAAAATCTTATGGAAATGAGCCACACCGTGTTCACTAATACCACTGCGTTGCCTATCTACCATAATTCTGCCTTGCCCACGGTAACCGCGAGATCTCAAGCCTTTTTGAACACTTTCAACGAGACGTAAATCTTCAGGACGAAAAACGGTACGATACCATTCGACTAAATTTTTCTGGTACTCCGTCAACTCTTCATTAAGGAAGTAAATATCATAATGCTGCAATGTTTCTCCGGCATTGACAGGGAACTCATAGATAACCGTCATAAAATCCCCTCCTGGCGGCATATTGAACATTGTGCTTGGCCAAATCCAAAAACCAAAGAAACGAGGATCTAATACAGATTCATCAAACTGATATGAAGACTCTGAAGGTTTAGCTTTACCGATTTGTACGGTCCAGTTATCCAATAATTGATGTTCATATACGCTAACATCCACTGAACTCGCGAAACTAACATGGTTAGTCGGGCAGTGATAACATTCAATATAATTATCAACGATAGTTTTCCAATTAGCTGGGGTACGGCTGACAAAACGTGCTGCCAATTTTAAATCACCAATCACAGCACAGGCTTCTTGCATTTTTTCTGCTAAACCAGGTAATTGCTGTTCAATTGGTTGAGGTTCTTCAGTTGTCATATTGACATAAATAAACCCTGCATGTTCAGTCACATGGAAAGAGCTTAATGACATGGCATCTGATTCAAAATTATTCACATTCTCACAATTGGTTGCATGTGCTAATTGACCATCCAGCTTGAATGCCCATGCATGATAAGGGCAAGTAATCACATTCTTAACTTTGCCACTTTCACCACTGATTAATTGGTGACCACGATGTGGACATACGTTATAAAAACCACGTAAAACATCATCACGACCACGAACGATCACGAGGCTTTCACCAATAAGTTCACGAGTGATATACGAGTTTTTTTCTTTTACTTCACTGATATGGGCAACACAAACCCATGAATTAGCAAATATTTTTTCTTTTTCATACTCAAAAATATCATCAGAAGTGTAATAACGTGCAGGGATCGTCCATGCGTTATCAATATCAAGGTGATCATTGATCGAAATGACTTTGGTTGCATTGCTCATAATTGCCCTCACTTTGTAAACTTATAGTTAACATATTTTTTATGGATGTTAATCCAGATCTCAATAATGATCAAACAAAATATTGACTAAAATTTATTCATGCATTATTTCATCAATAAAAACAATATAATAGGTAATATATATTTACCGATTCTGTTAATGACAAGTTAATTATTTGTTGACTACGCAATCTTTGCATGGCTATTCTCTGTAAACCAACAGTAGCTATTAACGAAAAATAACCTTACAAACACAATAGGAATTCCCTGCAAGCCAACTCTCATACAAAAAAAATAAGTGAGCAACCGGAGAAGAGGTATGATGAATCATAAGAAGTCTATATTTTACGTGTCGTTAGCCTTTAGTTTGGCGCTAATTAGTTTTGGCGCCTTTATCCCTGACAAACTGGAAGCATTTTCACACTCAGCTTTAAGTTTTATCTACAACAACCTAGGTTGGTTTATCTTAGGTTCCGTTTTTATCTTTTTTGCCTTTTGTATGTTCCTTGGTTTTTCTAAATTTGGGCACATTCGTCTAGGCGATGATGATGACAAGCCGGAATACAGCACCGTCACTTGGATTGCGATGCTATTTAGCGCATCAATTGGCATTAGCTTAATGTTTTGGGGGGTAGCGGAACCCGTCTCCTATTATATTAGTCCACCAATTGGCCAAGGCTCTACAGAGCAATCAGCCAAAGCGGCGATGCAATATGTCTACCTACACTGGGGGGTATCAGCTTGGGCTTGTTATGCACTCGTCGGCGTTGCATTAGGTTACTTTCAATTTAGAAAGAAACTCCCTGCATCAATGAGCTCAGTATTTTACCCATTACTTGGTGATCGTATTTACGGCTCGATTGGTAAATGGATCAACGTGTTAGTGATGCTTTCCATCGTTATCGGTATCGCAACATCACTCGGTTTTGGTACACTACAAGTTAACAGTGGAATGAACTATTTGTGGGGGTTACCAATTAGTATTTATGTACAAATTGGTTTAATTGCCATTATCACCGTCGTATATATCGCTTCCACTATTTCAGGGCTGCAGGGGGCAATTAAGCATCTATCCAACCTAAATATCGTACTTGCTATAGGGTTGATGGCATTTATCTTTATCTCTGGTCCAACACAAACGATTTTAAAAGTGTTATTCCAAGGCATTGGTGATTACGTACAAAACTTTGTCAGTATGTCTTTTCGCACCGAGCCGTACAACGATGGAACTTGGATTGCGAACTGGACACTCTTTTACTTCGGTTGGTGGATTGCATGGGCACCATTAGTCGGTAGCTTTGTAGCGCGTATCTCAAAAGGCAGAACGATTAAAGAATTTATGATTGGTGCCGTATTCATTCCTGTATTAAGTGCATTCGCTTGGTTCGCCGTGATGGGTGGGTCTGCAATCCATCTTATTCAAAACCTAGGACAAACAGCACTGGCTGACGCAGTAAAAACCGATGTTACTTCTGCGTTATTTAAATTTTTAGATTATTTTCCAGCCTCAACCTTTATTAGTATGATAGCTATTGTTCTGGTGTTGATTTTCTTTGTTACCTCAGCAAACTCAGCGGTTTTCGTACTCGGTATGGTAAGTGAAAATGGGAACCCAAACCCATCTCATGTGACGAAAACAATTTGGGGTGTGATCATTGCAGCGATTGCAATAGTACTCATCATGACTGGGGGGTTATCCGGCTTACAATCAGCCCTTGTTGCGATGGCCGTTCCATTATCTATCATGATGCTAATCATGTGTTATTCCACCTATAAAGGCCTGAACGAAGAAGTGAATGCACAAGCAGAAGCAAAAATACAACAGAAAGAAGATATTAAGCTGATGAATAAAACCATTCTTTCGGAAACAGAAAAATAAGAACCTAAATAACAAAACCCCAGCACGAGTCTCGTGCTGGGGTTTTTAATTCCACATTTAAAATGATAACCGTATTTATTCGTCATTCAATAATGTTAGAGCGAGGACAAGTGCATCCTCTCGGCCTTTTTTCGCCGGGTAATAATCTTTCCGTACTGTTACTTGATGAAAGCCAAGCTTATCATACAGATGTAATGCTGATGCATTCGATTCCCTAACCTCTAGCCACAAGGTTAAGATACCTTTTTTAACTAAATCGCTGATCAGTTGCTCGAGTAATAAACGACCATACCCCTGTCCTTGATAGTCAGGATGGACAGCAATATTGAATAAAGTGGCTTCATCCAACACACACTGAGTTATTGCATACCCAACAACTTGATTATTAATAGAAATCTTAATGTTATGATACTTTTCCCCTTGATTCCCATAAAAAACACGCTCAGTCCATGGGAAGTCATGACTTAACTTCTCAATTAAGAAAGCAGTTGCGAGATCAGATTGCTTTAGTGTTGATATTTTCATCATATTGATAAATTTGTTTCCATAGTGCCTGTTTAGCGCTGTGACTTGACATCAGCTCAGACAAAACAGGTGAAATAAACGTGATTTTTGAACCTTCGGGGTGGGTTTCGCCACCTAATACCCAACAAGGCGTTATTATTGGTGTTGGGAGTAAACCTAACTGCTCTGAATTAACACAAACAACATCATCAGAGACAATATTCATTGATAGAAAAATATCTTTTAGCAGTTGGCTATTTAAATCGAGGTTCTCATCAGTAATAATAATAAGCTTAGTCGACGCTGGGATCCTTACACCACGTTCACCACGTAACACAGCTGGATTTCTCACCATCCATTGAGTGATCCCCATTTGTTCTAAAAGCCTGTCACGTCGTGTCATTTATTTTTCCAGTCGCAATTGTACAACCACATCTTATCAAAGGGGATTAATAGCGCCAACAGAGCAATGCTATTTCTCCCATTTCTGGTAATGTGTTATCGGTTATCTATTATTTTAGGAGATTGACAGAATATGTCATTACTGACACCTGCCAGCGAAGTTATACAGCGCCATCTCGAACACTTTACAGATCGTCATGTCATTTTGGCCGGTGACATTCAGGATGAACTTGCAGCAACCTTAGAAGCAGCAAGCGTTCGTGTCATTACAAACCAGTATCACCACTGGCAACGTTTACAACCGTTAATGGGGGAAATGGCATTATACTCTGCGACAACCCCAGCTGAATTTATTCAGCCCTGTAATACACTCATCTATTTTTGGCAAAAAAACAAGCAAGAAGCTTGTTTTCAGCTTGATGATCTTTGTACCCACCTCACTACTGGTAGCCAAATATTTATCGTAGGGGAGAACCGTAGCGGGGTAAAAAGTGCCGAGTCTATAATGGAAGGCATCGCTAGCTTGCAAAAAATTGACTCTGCACGCCGCTGTGGTTTGTATTATGGCGAACTAGAGCAACCGACCCAGTTTGATATTTCTCGCTGGTGGCGTCATTATCAAATTGATAATGTTAGAATTAATGCATTACCAGGCGTATTTAGCCATATGGAACTCGATATCGGTAGTGATTTATTATTATCTACACTTACAGAGCCTATGAGCGGTGACCTATTAGACTTAGCTTGCGGTAATGGCGTATTGGCGGCCGTTATTGGTTCCCAAAACCCAGAAATAAAACTTACATTAAGTGATGTCAGTGCCTCTGCATTAGATTCCGCAGCTTCTACACTTGAAGCTAATCAGCTAACAGGCAAAGTGGTTGCAAGTGACGCTTATTCAGATATTCATGATAAGTTTGACTGGATTATTTCTAATCCACCTTTCCATGATGGGCTAAATACTAGCTACCGTGCAGTTGAAAATATGATTTACCAAGCACCTAAATTCCTGAAAAAGGGCGGGCGCTTGCGCATAGTCGCCAATGCTTTTTTACCTTACCCTGATTTACTGGATAAAGCATTCGGTAGCCATGAGGTGCTAGCTAAAACAGGGAAATTTAAAGTTTATCAAGCGATTAAGCGCTAACTGTATCAGTGAAATTAACACGCCGATAAATTCACCCAAACTAGAAGTGGCCAGTCATTATTGACTGGCTATTTTTTACCAAAAAACGGCGACCAAAAGCTACACCGAATTAGTGTAACCAGACAAACTTAGTGAGTTGCGAGGGTGACGGAATTGCTAGACGCGCTAGCTTCAGGTGTTAGTATTCTATAGACGTATGGGGGGCTAATCCCCCCTTTCACACCACTGATGCAGTCAGTGTTTTTCACTTCAAATTGACTTGAAAGCACTTTCTACCGTGCGCTCACTTTCCCTCTATTATTTTTCCTAATGCATTCACTCATTATTTAACCAAATACTACCTTTGTAATACAAATGCAGCCAGAAAACACACGAGTGAAACAACGGCTGGGATAATCAATAAACGCCGAGAACCACGGTTAAACAACATACCTGCAGTCGCGATCATCATAATGATCATGGTGATTTTGAGGTTATCTAACCCCATATTGCTGAGTACATAGGTAATGCTCAGCAATATCACGGCGAAAACACCCCATAAACCAGCCCCTATGCGCCGTAAGCCAGCTGTTTTTGATATGCTAGTTGGCATAATGACCTCAACAATCTCAAATGATAATGATTATCAATCATATCTGATTTTGTGTGAATTTCAATATTTATTGTTCAATTTGACGACAAAATCAATAGCCAACAAACATATTCATTAACAAAACACTCTAATCAAACCAATATACAAAGTGAATATCTTCCGGCTCTAAAGCAAATAATTCTGGGTCAGGTTTTTCAATCAAAGTACAGCCAAGATATTGGTAGAAATGTACTGTATTTTCTGATGGTGTCGCCGATATATACAGCCCTTTAGCGTTTTTTTGAATGGCTAGGTCAACACACTGCTGAAATAGCAGCCCAGCCAAACCTTCACCACGATGTGGGTGACTAACATGTAAAAAAGACAACTGCAGCAAATTTTTTTGCTCACCACGCCATGTATTGTCTAAACTCGCAGCTGCAATCAGTTTCCCTTGTTCAAACACCCCTATAAAAATGGCCCCTTGGTCATAACTTTCCAACAAATGTGGAGTGTAAGCTTCAGGTTCACCTTCAGGCCAACCTTTCATATCAAAGCGCTGCTTTGATAGCACCAATTTCCCATCTTGATGTAAATATAGGTGCTCAATTAATTCAGTGCGATCAATAGACCAAACCGCTGGAATTTCATCTCGCTGTAGTTTCCGTACTTCTCTCATAAATTGGTTCTCATCATGCTGCGCTTATAAATAAGCTCTCGTTTTGATTATTAAAAAATAATAAATCAAGATAACCAATAAATAAATAAGTTCAAATATTTCATAAAGCTATTAAGGAATGGTTGAATAAAGGGGAGAGGAAAGAAGGCCGTTAAAAAAATTCTCCGCAACATCCTGTCGCGGAGAATTTATATTACAGGGTTGGTTTATTGCTTCAATCCCATTGCATCACGCATGGTAAAGAACAAATCGGTTTGGTCAGTCAGACCCATTACGTTTGCCGCATGTGGGCCATAGGCAGCTACACGTAACTGAGCGCCAGTGTGCTCCTGTGAGTCATCTTCTTCAGAGTTCCCGTAGTTAACCACCATCACAGAGCCATCTTTAGTAATCAACGCTTGAGTTAGCCCTGTTGATTTAGTGCCTTCCGGTATGATTTGGCTCGAATGTGAGTGATCCGCAGTCACGATAACCAAAGTATCACCATGTTGTTTAGCAAAATCTAAACCAACTTGAACGGCTTCATCGAGAGCCACGGTCTCACCAATTTGGCCACACGGATTTGCTTTGTGATCTTGTTTATCGATGGATGCGCTCTCAACTTGCAAGAAGAAACCATTCGGGTTGACTTCTAATAAATCAATCGCTTTTTTAGTCATTTGCGCTAACGTTGGCGCATTTGGATCTAATTTAGAATTAGGTTTGCATTCAAGTGGTGCATTATTTATGTTGCCATAATGAACGGCTTTAGGCCCTTCCCACGCGACTGCCATATTGCCATCATGGAATAAACCTAAAACAGGTTTATCTTGATTCGCAACAGTGACGTTGTTCAACGCATTTGCATCACGCACAATGTTGTAACCACGTTCAATAGCCTGTTGTTCTAACGTTTTACCTTTATAGTCCCCAGCTTTTGCTTCTTGTTTGAAGCTCTTCGCACCACCGCCAAGGGTCACATCTGCGCGAGTGATCAATAACTGCTCTGAAATCGAGCCACGCCCGCCATTTTCTAAGGCATTAGCCGCACATTTTTCTGATGTTTCTTCAGGTCCATAACATTTACGTGCACTGACATGGGCGAACTGCGCGGCTGGAGTTGCATCCTGAATTTCAGAGGTTGTCACGTTGCCCGTAGCTTTTCCATTACGTTTCGCAATTTCAATTAACGTTTCGTGGTCATTACCAAATACATCGATCCCCAATGCACCATTATATGTTTTCACACCCGATGACCATGCAGTTGCGGAAGCCGCCGAGTCAGTCACATAATCAGGTTTCTGCGTTTTTTTATCTAATGCATAGTGAGTATATTGCCCTGTGATAGGTAAGGCATCGATGCCTTTAAAAAAGCCAGCTGCACCTTCTGCATAGTTACGTGCGACGGTAATTTCAGAATCCCCCATACCATCACCGATAAATAAAATCACATTTTTGGCTTGACCATTGTGAAGCGCCGCTTTCATGATGTCAGTTTGTTCAGTCGCTAAACGACGTGCTCCGCCAAATTTAGTGATATCGCCTTGGGCAGCACGGTTTTCTGAAACCGCATCATTTTTATCTGCGGCATAAGCAGGGATTGTACTTCCTAAAATCAATGTACTTACTGTGACAGCTAAAAAAGACTTCATAAAATTACCAGTCATAACAGTTTCCTTGCCGATCAATAATGAAAAATGAATAAGTATGTTTTAAATAATGATAGGCATGCTAAAGGAGCTAGATGACAGTTGAATGACGCTTTTATGGCGAAATGAATACGGTTGTCATAAAAATGAAAAAGCAGCTCATTACAAGCTGCTTTAAGCACTAATCCGGTTATTGCTTACCACTGTGATGAGAGTTTCTTTGTGCCCTCATACAGTGTTTCACACCAAGAAATGTAATCATGGCCGCTGGGTAATTCTATTGCATCAACTTGGTAGCCTTTATGCTTTAATACGTCAAACAAGTGATAATGATTTTGAATAATTCCGCCCCAACTGCCTCTTTGTTCAAATAAACCCGCCTCAAGGAAAAATCGAATGGGTTGCTTCGGCATGGTTTCAATTTCCCGGATCAGCCATTCAGGGTCTTCCCCCTTTGGTGACCACCAATAAGACCCTGACATGCTTAACACATTGCCGAATACCTCCGGATGCTGTAAGGCATTCCAAGTTGCCCCAAGCCCTCCATAACTAGACCCCGCAATAATAGTGTGTTTAGCGTCCGCTTGGATTCCCTTTTTTACCAGTAACGGCATTAACTCATCCGCCAGCAATTGAGGGAAGTCATGATTAGGAGGCAGCTCTTCCCCACGACGTTCCGAACTTATGCTATCGACAAACACGATATCCATAGCTGGCAAATCACCGTTATTCATCCATTTATCAAAAAACTTCACCATTTGATAATTTTGTTGATAAATCTGACCATCTAACAACACTAACAGCGCAGGGTGTTTCATCGGCATATTTGCGCGATATACCGTAATTTCTCGTTCATTATTCAAAACACGGCTAGAAAGTGTAAAAGTTTCCAAACTTCCTTGAACTTGCGAGTGCTTTATTAATGGGAAATTACATTGGCGTATTTGTGGCGCTAATGACAATAAGGAGAAGCGGTTGTATTTATCTTCAGCTAAAGATGGAATAACGTTGGGGTTATACGGGTCAGCTTGTGCTGTCACTAATATTGCCTTACGCTGTGCGAAACCACCTTCAGGAACCATTGGGATATCAGGGGCAATTTTATATTGTGACAATGTCTTATCAGGGATAATAAAAGAGCGGTACCAAATATCAGTTCCCGCCAAATGCGCCATTCTTTCATGATTCCCCGATGGCGCTCCTAAAATATACGCATTGGATTTCGCCCCCCGCCATAAAAAAGTTGCTCGCTTTTGCGAACCAGCGAGATCCTCAATCAGTGGAGTTCCTTCTATCGCAACAGCTTGCCAGAAAGCGGCTGAGTCCCCATCGCTATAATACTCATCCAATAGGCTTTGCAACTTAGGGCTTACAGGCTCTCCCTCTTTTTTGATATCTAACGGCTGATAAGGTTTGACATCAAATTGCAGACGCCAAGGCTTCCCCGGCTCACCTTTCAAAGAAAGATAATAAACCCCATTTGTAGGGACTAAATAATCCGCAGAATGAGGCTCTTGCGCCGAACCATATTCTTGTAGAGTACGTATGGGTTGTTGCTTAGCGTCTAGTAATGTGACCTTGGAAACCCCCTCTCCACGTTGCTTGATAAAATTTTGCTGTGATGCTTCAAAAAATAAACAGCTATCCCCCTTACTGTTATGCACCCCTTCGGCAGTAGAAAGCTCCGCTAAACGAATACAGTCTGAAGAGGTTGCGATAGCTGCTGAAGAAAACAAAATACACCCTAAAAGTGGCAAAGATTTCACATCTCATTCCAATGAATCAATTGATAATAATAATTATTACTATCAAAGAACTTATTCAAACTCAACGGATAATCCGTTTTTTTCCATCAGTTGGCTAATTAACTGTAATGCGCTCAATAAACGATGACGTTGCTTGCTCTCCAGCCTCAGATAACGTCGTGTTGCAGGAATACGACTGACCATCTCTGATGCAGTAAAAGGTTCAATCTCACAACGCCACTGACCATGATTAAGCTCTATTTGGCATCGGTTAAAATCCAACTCTTCTAATGTTTGCCGAATAATGGGATATTCATTCAACCAGCCAATAACCTTAGCCCCATCTATTTGTTTAGATACAAAATGGATATGTTTTTTCCTTACACTTCCTCGCGTTTTTACTTCAATTTTTGCATTAATATCCTGATGACAAATACCAGAAACGGCAAAACGGCTATATACAATAAAAGCAAGAAACAGCTTTCTTGGGCGCTCAGTGACTTCAATCGTTAATTCAGGTTGTAATTGAATAAGGAGCGTTCCCGGTGCCCGCCATTCACACGGATAAGGAAGCATATCTCGCTCAATACGATTAAGTGTTAGCCCAGTTTGATAGCCCACTGGTAAACGTTTTTTGGTTAATCTGCTGCCTAGCCGCTGCCATAGCGAATATTTAGGCGAGGTTGCGTAATGGCTCAAGTTGGCCTCCCTCAATTTCTTCATCTCGGAATGAGTTTGATAGGACTGACTCTACACTTAGCGGTTTGAATGGGTTAACTTTTTGCACAAAAACCGTCCAAATTAAGGCATAACCAGCAGTTAAACCTAACATTATTGCAAAAGGAATATATACATCAGACTTACTCATACCCGGTGGAGTGATATAAACAATGGCTAAAATAATGCCCACACTCGAAATAATCTGTGGCAGAGGGAAGAATGGTGAACGATAAGCGCGGTGTAAATCAGGGCGACGGATACGCAATAGCACCACGGAAATAGTTACCAATAAATAAGCAACTCCCCAAGAGCACACAGCGGCTAATACTAAAGGAATGATGCGGTCAAGATCGCCTTGGATAGCAAAGGCGTGTAAACAAGGGATCATCACAGCAACTAAAATACCAAATACTGGTGTTTTAAAGCGTGGGTGTAAGTAAGCAAAGATGCGAGGTAATGCACCATCAAGTGCCATCCCGTAAAGAATACGCGGTACTGCGGCCATTAAAGTATTGATTGTGGCTCCACCAGCAAGTAAAAGTGCCACACCAATCCAATATTTACCAAACTCACCCATCACTAATTCCGCAAATGCTGGAATAGCCATTGGTGTTTCCAATAAACGGGTTCCCGTTTGTGGGTCAACCACCACATTTTCCACTTGGTTCGCTAATGCGGCTCCAAATAGCACCATACACAGAGCGACACAGAACAACCCTGTTGTCATTGCCCGCGGAATAACTTTGGCTGAGTTTTTAATCTCAGGCGCCATTGGTGTCACTAACTCACACCCTACAAACATAAACATGGCCATTCCAATAAAACTCAGCACTAATGTTGGGTCTGTATTCAATGGCTGACCAAACCAACCATCCGTCTGTACATGAAATGGTAATAACAAGCCGCTTATGCTGAAGATCACTAATGTAGACCACATAGCAAACGTCAGCACAACTTCCACCTTACCAAAAGCTTCGATCCCAAAAGCGTTTAAAATACCAAAAGTAACAACAAGCCCAACACCAACCATCCACGAGGAATTACTGGTTTCTAAAACCGTATTTAAATGCTCAAAATTAACCAACGCCATAATTCCAGAAAGAATTGTTTCGGCCGTTCCAGCAAAGACATGCACTATTAAATAGGCAGAAAGCGCCCCAGTAATTGCCCAGAAGCGCCCCATTCCACAAGAAATATAATCATATACCGAACCTGATGTTGGTAGGATTGCAGCAGCTTCAGAAAATGTTGTTAGCTGAGCTTGCATCATAATAAAACTCAACAACACCGCTAAAGCAAAAGTATCACCGCCAATGCCGAATCCACTAATAACCGTTAAGATAACAGGACTAGCCATAATCAAACCGGCAGAACTTGCCAATGTTGTAGGAAAGCCAACTTTCCCATTCTCTAGATGTGACGACAATTTTGAGGATAAATTCATTTTTCTTCCCTCTCGCTCCATACACAGTCATGAATGTGAATTTTTTGTAAAAATATAGTGACTGAATTGCCACTATAAAAATAAGCACAAACGACTCGCTATCGTTCTAAAGGACGATACCCAGAGAGAGGGGGGAACCAAAAAACAGCGCAAAAAGTACCAACAACTGAATCAAAAAATAGATAATTAATTAGATATCAATGCATAACAAAAAAACGCTTTGTTAATATATTAATAATAAGTTCACTAAAGATACCCAAAAGCAATAGAGCATTATTGGATGGGTTTTAACGATTTTTAAATACTGCAAGCAACCTCACGTTATTAACATGTTTACTTTATGTTAATATCAATAAGGCGCATGATAATAATTCGATTGGCTACGGAAGGTAATATGATGAGCTCTTTATTGTTTAGCCCTCACCAACAAACATTGATTGATTGCTGCCTAAATACGATTGCTCATATTATTCCTATATCAGCATCCGTGTATTATCTGGTTAATGACCACTGGCAACCCGATAACTATATACTTTATGGGGTTCCCGCAAAAATGCACCAAGATTATCTTGCCTGTTTTTATCAGCTAGATCCTTTACACCCGAATAACTTTCGTAGCAGTGACTTACGCTTAGTGAGAATGGGGGCGGAGGCACGTCAGCAAAATCAGGCATTCTTCCATGACTTTATGCAACCAAATAATATGACGGATATGGCTGAAATCTTTATTCGGCGGAAAAATAAGATTATTGCTGGAATTTCAATCATGCGAGATAGCCCTTTTAGCCAACAAGAAATCATGCGGTTAAATGCAATTTTACCTGTTGCAGAGCTAATGACATTTGATGTGCTGCCTGATTCCTTAGTTTCTTATACTCCTAAAGAACAAGAAATTATCCACTTAGTACGAGAAGGTGCAAGCAACAAACGTATTGCATTATTATTAGGTGTATCTCTGTCTACGGTAAAAACGCATTTGCGGAATATTTTTACCAAAGCACAAGTCACCAACCGGACAGAACTTGTTTCATCAGGGTTCATTATTCGCCAAGAAAAGCATTTTTAGCCCTAACGGCCACCAGCCGCATCAATTATTGTCCCTGTGACATAGGATGAAGCATCACTCAGTAACCAAGTGATAATCTCCGCAATTTCCCTAGGCTCTCCACCTCTTTTCATCGGTAACTGTGCCGCAATGCGATCCACTCGACCTTCCTCACCACCATCCTTATGCATCTGTGTATAGATATAGCCAGGGCGTACTCCATTCACACGAATACCTAGCTCAGCCAGTTCTAATGACAACCCTTTCGTAATAGAGTCCACAGCACCTTTAGAAGCCGCATAATCAATATACTCCCCCGCAGCCCCTAACCGAGCCGCAGCTGAGGAAACATTAACAATGGCTTTATTTTGAAATTGATTAAAGAAACGGGCATGCTTAATGAATTCTCTGCAACAAATCAGTAGCCCAGTTACGTTAGTCGCCAGCACCTTATTAATACGTTCCGCTGACAACCCCTCAGTAGTCGATTGTTGAAATAAAACACCGGCATTATTGACTAAAAAATGAAGGTCACCGTACTGTTGCCTGATAGTGTCAAATAGCTTAACAACATCACTTTCATCACTAATATCACATTGAAATGCATCAGCCATACCACCTGAGGCTTGGATTTCCCTAACAAGATTTTCTGCGGACTGTTGGTCACTTTTATAATTGACCAACACATGCATACCTAGGCTTGCTAACTGGATGGCGGTAGCACGGCCAATCCCCCTGCTCCCCCCTGTAATCAACACTTTTTGCATTAGGTTATCTACCAGTAATGATAATTAACCTATCTTAACCATAACTTGCACTCTATGCGCAATAAAATACAAAAAACCCGGCTTAATCGCCGGGAAATATTGATTAATTTCATGTTAGCTAAATACTAATAACGCACCATGACAGATTTTAACTCGGTGTAATACTCGATAAAGGCACTACCAAACTCACGCCCAACCCCTGATGACTTAATTCCACCAAAAGGCACTGCTGGATCAAGGAAGGTATGCATATTCACCCAAACAGTCCCCGCTTCAATTTGTGAAATCATGCGCATCGCTTTACTTAGGTCATTAGTCCATAAGCTAGCCGCTAAACCAAATGGAGTACTATTCATTAACTCAATAAGTTCATCTTCATTGTCATAACTGAGGAATGTCCCTACAGGGCCAAATGTTTCTTCCTTCATCAACGCATCATCTGGGCTATTTGCACGAATAATGGTTGGCGGTACAAAATAACCTGTACCAGCAATAGGCTGGCCACCATAAATAATTTCATTACCCTCTTGGCGTGCTTTTTCAAATAAAGCGAGAATTTTTTCATAATGCGCTTTATTTGCGAGTGGCCCCATTTCTGTTGTTTCATCTAACGGCGCCCCCACTTTCATCACAGACAAGCGGGCTTTTAACTCAGTTAATACGGGTTCCATTAACTTAGATGGAATATAGAAACGCTCCGCGGCTGCACAAATTTGCCCCTGATTCAGATATCCAGCCTCAATGATGCCATTGACTATTTTTTCAACGGGTAAATCCGCTAAGAATGCAGCGCCATTTTTACCACCTAACTCAAGCGTAACACGGGTTAATTTTCCTTCCATTGCGGTACGCCCTACCGCTAGCCCCGTTGGTACAGAACCCGTAAATGTCACTTTGGAACATAGAGGATGATGGATCAGTGCAGGCCCAACTTCACGACCTCCACCATTAATGATGTTAATAACCCCGTCTGGGATACCTGCTTCTTTTGCTAGCTCAACTACCCTTAACATCGTTAAAGGGGTAAATTCACTCGGCTTTAACACAATGGTACAACCGCAAGTTAATGCAGCGGCTAATTTCCAAATAGAAATCATTATGGAAAAATTCCAAGGAATAATACCTGCTACTACCCCAACAGGCTCCCGCTGTGTAAATGCCGTGTATTTTTCACCATTAAATGAAGGCAATGAAACATTGAGAGTCTCACCACTGATTTTCGTTGCCCAACCAGCAAAATAACGTAAAAATTGTGCGGACGAACCCACTTCAAGAAAACGAGAAAGCTGAATTGTTTTCCCTGAACAAAGGGTTTCTAGCTGAGCCAGTTCTTCAAGATGTTTCTCAAACAAATCAGCAAGGCGGTTTAAGCAATTCCCTCTCTCCATCGGTGTTGTATTTGCCCAAGCCCCTTTGAATGCAGCGTGAGCAGCTTCCATTGCTGCATCAACGTCTGCTAATGTGCCTTCTTTCACTTTCGCAATGACTTGCTCAGTGGCTGGATTAACGACATTAAAAAAAGTATCGCCCATGCCAGAAACCGGCAACCCGTTGATAAAATGGCCATGTTGACGTTTCAGAAATTCACTGACCTCTGGTAATAGGGTTAACTCACTCATCGTTATCACTCCACTTAATAGGAATTAATTAGGCATTGACACAAGCTAGGTAATGTTTGACAAAACGCGGGGCATCAATTTCCCACAAAACTTCTGTCCCTTTCGCTGCAAACCATGTATCACCCTTATGATATTCAACCGTTACACCCGTTTTCACATCGGTTAACTTGACTGAACCTTCGTGAACGGTCGCCATTTCATCAAATGGGTATACCATTTTGAACTTACCTTTTGTACAAGCGAAAATTCCACATGTCAGATTATCAGTGGGTTCGCCATGTATCATCGCAACACTCGCTTGAGGATCGCCCTCGACAACTACAGACCCTAAGTTTGTAACACTACCTACATTCAGTAATTCCGGCAGTGGTTTATTCAATAATAATGGACTAATCATGATTTTTACCTTTAATCAATTTTAATAAAATAGATGGACTGATAACGAACTAGCGCCGCCCCTGCCAATAACCCGATGTTTGATGCATAATTTTGGCAAGTGAAACAATGACATTACGCATGCTATCTTTACCAATAATGTTGGCATGAGGAATAGAGCTCATTAAGTCATAACGATGCGAACCTTCCACCATCCCCTCAGCAAGAACTTTACAGACAATTTGGCTAGGCGTGACACCGAAACCGGAATACCCTTGAGCATAAAACACATTTTTATGCTGTGGTAATGTACCAATTTGGGGAAATAAATTTGCACTACAGGCCATTGGCCCCCCCCAAGCAAGTTCGATTTTGACATCTTTGAGGTAAGGAAAGACTTTTAACATTAAATTCCGGTTCCATGCTTTAAGATCAGATGGAATGTACTCAAGGAAATGCGTCGAACTGCCAAATAATAAACGGTTTTCATTCGTCACACGGTAGTAATCAATTACAGGGCGAATGTCACTATATGCGCCTCGGATTGGGCTGATCTGTTCAATTAGCTCGTCCGGCAATTCTTCCGTCATTAATTGATATGCGTAAGTATTAATCGTTTTAGGGTAAATTGTTGGTTCAAGACCGTTTAAGAACGAATCGCAAGCCCATAACATTTTTTGGGCTTTAACCGTGCCCATCGCCGTTCTTACCGTGATGGTATTTCCATACTCAACATTTAATACTTGGCTATTTTCAAAAATTTTAGCGCCATAAATTTCACTTATTGCTTTTGCTTCACCCAATAGCAAATTCAATGAATGAACATGCCCACCCCCCATGTGTTTGATACCACAGGTATAAGCATCAGAACCGATAATCTGTTTCAGTTCTGTACCACTATAGAATTCAATTTCCTCATCGGGATCAACGGATTTAAAATCCTTTAGCCAACCACGTAAGGTTTTTTCTTGGCGCTTGTTGCTACCTAAATAAGCGTAACCGCGGCAGAAATCAGCATCGATATCATATTTAGCGATACGCTCACGCATGATCCCAGCCCCCATGTTACTGAGCTTAAAGATCGTTTCTAACCCTTCAGGGCCAACATATTTTTTAATTGCATCAATATCATGGCCAATACCTGCCATAACTTGGCCGCCATTACGCCCAGAACCACCATAGCCTAGGTGACGCCCCTCCAAGATAGCAATATTGGTAATACCTTTTTCACACAACTCGAGTGCCGTGTGGACCCCTGAAAAGCCACCACCAATAATGACAACATCCACATCAAGATCTTCTTTTAATGTAGGAAAGCGTAAGTCATATTTCTTAGTTGCAGCATAATAAGTTAGTGATTCTACTTGGTTATTCATAACGGATACCCTGTTTAGTATCTTTCGATAACCTGATTATCTTAACCTTGCATTAACAATTACATAGCCCTTTAGGGACATTCGAAACATAAAGTTAACATTTGTGACGTGAGTAGAATATTTATATAAAAATAAAATTTAGTAAAGTTTATTTTTTTAAATAAAATTCAATTAATTAGATAATTATTGCCATATTAATAATATAACAATTTATGAGTTGAAATACTTAAAAGTATTCTAATAAATATTAGATAAAACTAACACCATGATAAATAAACTAAATAATTCTAATATTTTGAGGTAAGGAAATTCACCCTACCTATTGAATTGGCCTATTCATAAATAAGTTAAATAATTCAGCTTGCGAATTAATATCTAATTTCTGGTAAATATTCTTACGATGATTTTTGACTGTCCCTAAACTGATAAAAAGCGACTGTGCAATCTGTGGGGAGCCTTTACCAGCAAGGATCAGTTCAACAACCTCACACTCTCTTGGGGTTAACCCAAACCGCGTTTGCATATCCGCATTTCGGTAATGATGAGAAACTGCATGAGGAGAGACTTCTTTATGAAGCCTAGCCATACTACGAATAATATCGCAAGCATCTTTAAGTGGGGCTTGTGTATGCTTTCCTGAGAAGAAAGGTCTATCTTCGTTACCAAAAAAGATCCCTAGTTGCCTACCTGTTGAGATTTCTAACAATAAACCCGCTTCATCACACCAACCCGTTTTACGATAGAAATTAAGATAATAATCAGTGTGATAAAAACCTTTAGGTGCCAATTCTTTTAGCGTGAGTACCGTCGAAGCGCCCCCTTTCTGGATTTCTTGATAGAATGGGTCCATTAAATAAGCACCTCGCTGATAGATCCTATTAACACTATCACTATTGCGACGTTCGACTTTAGATAGAAATCGAGGAGGCGCACCTTTCTCAAAAGAATATACAATCGCATTATCAAATGTGATGAATGAAGATAACCATGATAATAAATTAGGGTAAAACTGGTTAGTTGCAACAGAATCAATTACATCTGGCAATTTATTGAGATAATTATCCATGCTCCCTCCTAGTTTATTAACTTATTAATAAAGTGTATTTATACTCCAAGCTAAAGGATATAAGAAACACATAATCTTTATAAACTCAACATGATTGTTATTAATATGTTAATTATGTCACTATGATATTAGTAACATTAATGAATAGTTTCATTACATTAGTATTCATTAAAATGAAGCTTAAATCACAAAATAATAAATAAATCCTTATATTATGTTAATCAAAAGTAAATAACATAATGAAAGGAGCAAAAATGCAGAAATACAAAATTATTTTAGATTGTGATCCTGGACATGATGATGCTATGGCTATCTTTTTGGCGTTAGGTAACCCAAATATAGATTTACTCGCTGTCACGACTGTCGTTGGAAACCAAACTCTAGACAAAGTGACTCACAACGCACGCGCAATTATGGAATTCGTTGGTGCAAATAATATCCCTATAGCTGCTGGCTGCCCTCGTCCCTTAGTAAGGACAATACAAACTGCCCCTGAAGTTCATGGAAGCACAGGGCTTGATGGGACACATCTTCCAGAGCCAACACAGCCAATTGACCAACGCCATGCTGTCGATTTGATCATCGATACAATCAAATCTCATCCCCCTAAAACAATTACTCTCGTTCCTATTGGTGGATTAACAAATATTGCTTTAGCCGTCAGAAAAGCACCTGAAATTGTAGAGTTAGTAAAAGAAGTCGTTCTGATGGGGGGAGGCTACCATACCGGTAATCGCTCTGCTGTAGCTGAATTTAATATCATCATAGACCCTGAAGCCGCCCATATTGTATTTAATGAAAAATGGCCGATTACCATGGTTGGATTAGACCTCACCCACCAGGCTAGGCCAAATGATCTAATTATGGAACAAATTGCTCGTTTGAATACACCAATTAGCCAATTTGTTGTGGAATCCCTAAATTACTACACAACAGGTTATCGCCAACGTAATGGTTATAGCGACCATGCACCTGTCCATGACCTTTGTGCCGTCGCTTATGTTATTAACCCATCGATAATGGAAACAGTTAAAGCGCCAATTGATATCGAGTTACAAGGTACTTTAACTACAGGGATGACTGTCACTGATTTTCGTATGCCGGCCAAAGCCGAATGCCATACACAAGTTGCCACAAAGCTCGATAACCCAAAACTATGGGAAATGTTTATAAATTCCCTTAAGCAATTAGGTAAATAAATAATGAAAAGGTAGCCTCTGTCAGCTACCTTTTCAAAAGATTATGATTTAAGGATTTCTTTTAATTTGGTATAGCGCCTAATTAAACGCCACTTAAGTTTTACTGTCGTCGCATGTTCCCATACTACTTGCCAGTAACCTTTATCAAAAAACTGCTGCACCATCTCTTTTTGTGTTTCAGGTGACTTAATTGCCAGTAAGGCTTGGATCACCCCTAAGCCTTCCTTACCAACCTGCCATAAGCAAGCTGGTGCTTGTTTGACTTGCTCAGGATAGCGCCGATAAATATCTAGCAACATATCAATGATTTTCAAATAAGTGTTTATCTTACGAACTGAGCGTTCATCACCCGTCAATGAGTGAGAAACTGATTGGTTATGGATCAAATAACGATAATACTGTTCATTAATAAATTGCACACGTTTTGCTACTAACAAAACTTCAGTCGTCCAAGGAATATCTTGATGATGCAACTTAGGCTCAAAGAAAAAATTATGTTGGCGTAACATCTCTAAACGGTATAAGTTCAACCAAGTCACATGTAAAAACTTACGTGAGCTTAACCCTTTTTCAAGCCATTCAGGACCAGATATCACCCCCGTAGAGGGTACTTTGTTTGGTGGGAAAATAGCCTTCGGTGCGTCACCATTGGTATAAACATATGTCCCATTACAGGTTGCAACGTCTAGGTCTCCAGATAATGCGATTTCTAATAGACGTCCATACATTTTAGGGTTAATTTCATCGTCTATATCAGGAAATGTAATATATTTCCCCGTTGCTTCAGCCATTCCAGTATTACGAGCAACCGAAACACCTTGATTTTCCTGAGATAATACTTTGAAACAAGCAAACTTATCTGCATAAGCATTGATAACGCTTTCACTATCATCCTTAGAGCCATCATTAACAACAATAAGCTCCCAGTTCTCTAATTTTTGCGCTATTAAACTTTCAAAAAACTGAGGTAGAAATTTTTCACCATTATAAACGGCAACAACAATGCTCAAAACTGGCTGAGAAGACATGTATTAACCTTATACCAATCTACTTAAAATTATTTATAACCCAAAGTGGTTAAGTCAGACCGAAAGACCAACTATAAATGTGTTACTTCACTAAAATTAATTAGTTAGAAACACAAAAAACGCATTGGTTCCATTGTCATAAAAATTTAATAATTCAATGCGCGGCATTTTTAACTGTAATGGTATTATTAAATTTTATAGATTATGGTTAATACCAAGTGAACTAATTATCGCTAAACCAACCTAATAAACATTAACTACACCTTAAAAAAGAAAATAATGAGGATATTATTTTGGCTGGAAGCAGTTTACTCACATTACTTGATGATATTGCCGCAGTGTTAGACGATGTTTCCGTCATGACTAAAATGGCAGCTAAAAAAACATCTGGCGTTTTGGGTGATGACCTCGCTTTAAATGCTCAGCAAGTCACAGGAGTACGGGCTGATAGAGAACTTCCTGTTGTTTGGTCAGTTGCTAAAGGCTCGTTTATTAATAAATTGATACTTGTCCCTTTAGCACTACTAATTAGTGCCTTTTTACCTTGGGCTATTACACCATTACTTATGCTTGGTGGGGCTTACCTATGTTTTGAAGGTGCAGAGAAAATTGCACATAAGTTATTGCACCCCGAAACAAAAACAGCCGCTACTATGCAAAAACAATTATCTCCTGAAATGCTAAGCGAGTTTGAAAGTAAAAAAATCAAAGGTGCTATCCGTACTGACTTTGTACTATCTGCTGAAATCATTGCAATAACATTAGGGATTGTTTCTTCAACGACCTTTATGAATCAAGTTATTGTGCTTTCTATTATTGCGATTGTAATGACAATAGGTGTTTATGGGCTAGTCGCAGGTATTGTTAAATTAGATGACTTAGGGTTTTACTTGCAGAAGAAAGCATCTACAGCATTAAAAAAATGTGGCAATGCTTTAATTTATATCACACCATATCTAATGAAAACCTTATCTATTGTAGGCACAGCCGCAATGTTCATGGTTGGTGGTGGTATTTTGACACATGGTATTAGTTACATTTCAGAATGGATCGATGAAATTGCTTTTACCGCAATTTTGCCCCCTATTATTGGCAGTACAATGCAGTTTGTCTTACCTACCATTATTAATTTATTTTTTGGTTTAATCGTAGGTTTACTTCTAGTTGCAATAATCAATTTATTCAAAAAACTTAAAAAAAGTTAACCTCAAAAATAAGATAGCACAGACGGTTGAGTGCTATCTTTCTCTCCATTGTTTACCATTTTTATTTGTTCGCTATAAATTTAATTGCATATCGAGTTACAAACATAAGCAAACTGATCTAAATCAAAAGAAATTCATCTTTAATTTACGTTATAATACGTAGATGTGTATTTTAGAATATAACAAAAAAATAGATTAACCATTAAATATCAATTAGTTGAAATCATCAGTATATATATTAAAGCTTAATTTTTTGCTTTAGCGCTCACACCACCGAAAAAATATACCACCAAAGTAGTATATTTAATATTATGCTCTTTATGAACAATACTAGGTGTTCAAGCTTTTTAATTTACTATGAGCTTTATTTTTGAGGAAGGAAAAATGCCGACTCTGTATCGTCGCTTTTCAATTATTAACCAAGTAATCGGCCTGATGCTACTTATTGCGATCTTGGGGATTATTGGAATGACGATTTCAAATCGTATGATTATTAGCGTCCAAGGCAATGCCCATGCAATAAATAAATCAGGCTCCTTAAGAATGCAAAGCTACAGGTTACTTTCCTTAGTACCATTAAATACTCAAAATCAACGTTATCTAGGCATATTAGAAAATGATTTAGTAAGCCCAGAACTAACACAAGTAGTAAAAGTCGAAAATTTAACCCCCCAATTTAATGAACTTCATAATTATTGGCTACATACACTGAAACCAGCGCTAATGGCTGCTGAGTCACCAAATGATGCAAGATACGAAGTAATATCATTCGTTAATAAGCTTGATGAACTAGTCCATAATATTGATGAAAAAACAGAAAGAAAAATTGCTTATGTCGCAATGACCCAGCTCGTTTTTATTAGCTTAGTTTTTTTGTTATTAATGGGAACAATGTGGCACCTAAGACGGAAAATTTATTACCCATGGGTAAAATTATTGTCAATGGTGACTGCTATTGGCCAAAAAGATTTTAGTCAGCGCTACCCTAAAAATCACCAACAAGATGAGTTAAACGCTTTGGGTGAAACACTTAACCAAATGTCCGATGAGTTGGCTCAAAGTTACCATCAATTAGAGGAAAGGGTTGCAGAAAAAACAGCGGACCTGATGACAAAAAATCGCGTTTTATCTTATTTATATCAATCAAACCAAATCTTACATTCTTCGGAGCCTCTGTATTCACGCTTACAAAAAGTGCTGATTGAGCTCAAAAATATTACCCTATTAAAAAATCTCAGCTTACGGTTATACGAAGAAAGTAATGATGCCTATTTTCATGAAATATGTTGTGATTCAATAGGGCTATCTGAATTAGATAATCATGTTACAAAACAACCCTCCCCGATAATAAAAAAAGCAATAACTATGCAGTGGGATTTGTCTGACAACATGCACCGATATGGTGTCATCATCGGTGAAATTGAAGATACAGAAGTCCTTTCAGATGAACAAAGCAATCTAGTTTCTGTATTGGCCAAGCAAATTTCAGGCATGTTAGCAATGGAGCATCAAATAGAGCAACAACAACAGCTATTGATAATGGATGAGCGCTCAGCCATTGCTCGTGAGCTTCATGACTCTATAGCTCAATCATTATCCTGCTTAAAAATGCAAATTAGCTATTTGCAATTGCAACCTGAACCATTACCAGAAAGGCCTCAACAGTTGTTAACTGAAATGCGCAGTGAGATTAATACCGCGTATAGTCAGTTAAGAGAGTTATTAACCACCTTTAGGCTTAAATTAACTGAGCCTGGGCTCTTACCCTCTCTAGAGAGTACAATCAGCGAATTCAGTGAACGAATGGGCTATTCAATAGGATTAAATTATAACCTACCAGCGAAAAGTATTTCGCCACACCAATCAATCCATATTATACAAATAATCCGAGAAGCCCTTAGTAATATCCTAAAACATGCAAATGCTAAGCGGGCTGAAGTATCATTAAGTCAACATGCGGGTATCGCTAGCATTACTATTACTGATGATGGCACTGGAATCTCATCTAATGCTGATAAACTTAACCATTATGGGCTAATTATTATGAGGGAAAGGGCACTGAGTCTTAAGGGTGAGTGTTCTATTATTTCTAGAGAGCAAGGGGGGACTCAAGTTAAAGTGACTTTCCCTTTACCTGACGCTTAAAACACCGGAAAAATCATCTATGGAGAATACAAATATAATGAATGAAAAATCAACCATCCTACTTATTGATGATCATCCGATGCTAAGAAATGGGGTCAAACAACTGATTAGTTTAGAACCTTCATTACAAGTCATCGGAGAGGCAGGAGATGGGAAAACAGGTATCCAAATCGCAGCAGAACAAGACCCTGATTTAATTCTTCTCGATCTGAATATGCCGGGTATGAATGGCTTTGAAACTCTAGATGAGCTAAGAAAAAGGGAACTTTCTGGAAGAATTATCCTTTTTACCGTCTCTAACTATAGTGATGACCTAGTCAACGCGTTAAAAAGAGGGGCTGATGGTTATCTACTTAAAGATATGGAACCAGAAGAGCTTATTGTGGCTCTTAAAGAGGCTGCCAGTGGAAAATTAGTTGTCAGCCCAACGCTAGCTTCAGTACTTGCTGAATCATTAAGGGATAATACAACACAAGATGAAAACCATATTGCATCCTTAACACCAAGAGAAGCGGACATCTTAGAACTCATTTCACAAGGGTTGTCCAATAAAATGATAGCTCGCAAACTAGATATTGCAGAAAGTACAGTAAAAGTTCACGTTAAACATTTGCTTAAAAAATTAAACTTAAAATCTAGGGTTGAAGCTGCTGTTTGGGTATTACAACAAAAATAATCCTCACGACAACCCTATCGCAGCTATATAAATAATAAAATAGCTGCGAGTTAAAAAAAATAAGACTAAGAATTAAACTAAAATAAGAGATAAATAGCTCTAATTTGCAAACTTTTATTTTTAGTTATAATAAACTATACGTATAGTTTTTAATGGAAATAATAAAAATGGAAGATCAGTTAATTTTAGTTAATGAAAATGATGAACCAATAGGTGTAATGCCTAAATTACTCGCACATCAACTCGGTCGCTTACATCGCGCCTTCTCTATTTTCATTTTTAATGACCAAAATGAATTGCTTATCCAGCAAAGAGCGCTTCATAAGTATCACTCTGCTGGCCAATGGGCTAATTCATGCTGTAGTCATCCAAAACCACATGAAGATACCCTACAAGCCGCACAACGACGACTTAATGAAGAATTAGGGTTCATCACGCCTTTAACTCATGTTGGTTCATTCACTTACCATGCTGAAGTGAGTGGAGGATTAATAGAACATGAATATGACCACCTATATGTTGGCCACTATAATAAAGTAATCTATCCCAATATTGAAGAAGTCGCATCCATCCGTTGGGTTAGTATTTCTAAACTTATTTATGAAGTTAATCAACAACCGGAGAGTTTTACTCCTTGGTTTAAAAAAATACTGACTAAATACCCGTCATTAAATTTCAATTTAGCTTAATTAACTGCCCGATGATTATATTTCATAATTTAAGATATAATCATGTATCAATGTTAATTCTTTTGAAAGTGATTTATCTTCACCATTTAAATCAATACATTCACTTATCATATGATAAATACTGTCTGTTTTTGAAGATAATAAATAAGAGGGATCTTTCTCTTTTCTTAAATTAATTGCTTGTACCACACATAAAAACACAATCGAAACTAATTCATATCCATACATTAATTGATTTTTTAATTTTTCAGCAACAAATTGTGCATTCGTCGCAGTATCCTCAACACCACCTGCGACAGAGAAGTAATCTAATGAAGCTGGCATTGCTAGATATTTAATTCTCATTGCTAAAGTAACTGCGGGCTTTTCAATGGCACCAAGTGCATGAAATGCAGTTCTATTACCTAAAAACCGAGTTAGCTGTGTAAAATAAGGGTCATTAAGTTTTACTATCTGCTGTACACTTGCTAGTGCATTATGAGCAATCGCTAAACTTAATTTTTCGATAGATAAAACCCAAGGTAGTGTTTCAAAATTTCCACTTGGAAGCACTGCCTGACGACAATCATTTTCAGCCAAATTATTATTTACATGTTTAGTGAGCACGCATGGATTATCATTTGATCCATTTACTTGAATGAGGAGCTGTTCTTTAGCTTGTTCATAGCTTAAACGCAACTCTGCTAGCCGATATATCCCACAACGATAGCTTAGAGGGTCTTGTAAATGACGTTCATCGTCGTAACATTCCAACGAAGAACCAACTAATAGGCTTCTAAGTTTTTCTCCCATTGCAATAACTTCAGGGTATGCACAAGCATCCAAAACCTGCTGATTTAAAGGTGAGAGATTACCATTTAAGGCTTGAAGATTTAAACAATACAATAACTCACTTATATTTATGTAATGTGCTGTTTTTAATAACGCAGCTGCTGCTATAGCAACAGAATAAGCGTTTGAACATAATAAAGAGAGTGAATCTTTTGCCCAAGGTTCTATGGGAGTAATGCCCGCAAGTTGAAGTGCCTTTGAAGAAGACATTGTTTTACCTTGGTAAATTACCTCTCCCTCACCTAATAATGTAAGCCCTATATGACTCAATATAGTGATATCCCCCTCACCAATAGAACCCATGCTTGGGATAAAAGGAATGATATCTCTGTTAAGTAATTCGACATAGCTATTAATTATTCTAGGTTGAATTCCACTATAACCATTAAGTAACATGTTAATGTGAATTCCCATGATCCCTCTAATTAAACAGCTATCTATTGGCTTACCTATACCCACAGAATGTGCGCGTATTAGTTTTTTATTAAATATCGTTGATTTTTCAATTAGCTCTTCAGTAAACCTACCATTTAATTTTATATATTCCGTATCTTTATTTAAGCCAACACCTACTGTTAGACCATATATCCTTGCTCCTTTCTCGGCCTCTAATATTAATAGGTTATGGCTTTCTTCTAATTTTTCCACTACCATATAATCCACAGCAATATCTTCACCATTCATAATTGATTCTATATCATGAAGTTTTAAGTTTTTTCCATTCAGCAAAACCATATACCCTCTCTAAAAAATAAAAAATAAAAAATAAACAATTTACAACTGTCTTTTTAGTTATTTATAGTAAAAACTAAAACTCATCATTTTTAAACTTTAACTATCAAACATTATTAATTAGGGAGGAATAATAATTATAATGGTATAGTTTTATTATGTTTAATAGCAAATTTCATTAAATATAGAGGACAATAAGTAATGCCAGACCATTCGTTTTAAATCAATCAATTTTATATTTTAATACATCGTAAAATATGATTTATTGGCATCTATATAATTGAATGATAAGGGATACAATAAAAACTAGCGCAATAATAATTTAATAATAAAAGTTAATTTCTAAGTTGGTTATTATTTAGCTAAGCTTAAAAATTATCATAATTACAGTGATTAATTATTAAGCTAATTTTTGATTAGCTTACCGCTTTCTATTTTTTCTGTTTTCAATCATGAGAAGTAACGGGCTAAGTAAACAAAATGAGCACCTATTAGCCACTATCAATTTCGCCTAAGATACAAAAAAATTAATTACTGAGCTGACTACTAATTAGCCCATCATTTCGAACCATATCTGCCATTTATCTGTATTTTCTATATAGATGTCATTTTGCCAAAGCCAGTAATAAGGGCTTATGCATGACTATAACCAATACGATGATAAGAAACCGAATAAAAAGCACGAGCACAATAAGCAAGGTGATCACACAAGTTAGTTGCTAAGTGAATTATTGACTAGCAACAACAAGATGTAGCATAAATACTGAGGGTGATTTTAGATGAGAAAAGGAACTACGATAAGGGTTAAGATGATAAAAAATGAAGTAGACGTACTCGTAAGTTACTGAGTGGATTATTGGTCCTCGATGACAATAAGTGCCATAAATACAAAGCACATTCACTAAGCTGATGATTAATCACGAGAAGTCACACGAGCCACGTCAACAAAGAGAACACCCACTCGTGTCATCATCCCTTTCACCGAAGTGACTTAATTGCTGAAAACGAGATGGGCAGGAAAAGAATATCTCTGCACTAATGAGGGGTTAACCTAGTCCTCTGCTAATCAGACTGTTAATTTAGAAGCTAGACATTAGCAGTTAGCAGTTAGAAGTTAGAAGTTAGAAGTTAGAAGTTAGCCTACAGGATAATAAAATATGCAGTGGTCTCAATGCCTCATTCCCCTAGGCAGAGCCCTCACAATCAGAGTCGCCCTGAGACTGAACACCTCACTCTTCGCTCCACACTGCCACGCCTCATCACCTACCCCCCAAACGCAAAAAAGCCACCCAATGGGTGGCTTTCTCACTAATTTAATGTCTGGCAGTTCCCTACTCTCACATGGGGAGACCCCACACTACCA
>NZ_JBIXLP010000083.1:0-34240 GCF_053543535.1 Providencia sp. AGC89 | reverse complement strand
AGCCAATTCACTACCCCGTAAATACTCAGTCATCAATTCATACCTCGGCAAGCTGGTTGCAGGTTCAGGCCGCAGGCTAAATTCGTAGAATTTAAATCCTGCACGACCCACCATCTTAACAGCAGCGCAAGCCAATCCACCGCCCCGTAAATACTCAGTCGCTAATTCATACCTCGGCAAGCTGGTTGTAGGTTCAGGCCGCAGGCTAAATTCGTAGAATTTAAATCCTGCACGACCCACCATCTCAACAGCAATTCAAGCCAATTCACCGTCCCGTAAATACTCAGTCGCTAAGCAGTACTTTGATCTTGAAGATAGCGGTTATGGAATAAAACCGGCATCTGCAATGTTTATTCACCATACATAAGATAAACTTGTTGAAATGTAGGTGAACATTGAAACAGTATTTTTGCATGGTTAGAGACAATATCTTAAAAATTACATAACCATTTGATGTAAAGTCATAATTGTATTTTTTATCTGGAGAGGTTGGCAATAATGATAGATAATCTGATAGGCTTAAATAAGCATTGGTTAATTAAAATAATAGTATTGTAGTAACATAAGGTGGGATATCGAGTTTCACTATCTGTCTTAATTATGCAATAATGCAATGATATTATCATCTGAAGTTAAACTCTGTTTGAGTGTTATTTTTTGATATTTAATTCCAACCATGCTCTTGGGACGATAAAAATAACAATATTAAATTTAGATTATCAATTAGCATTATTTATTCATAATTTTGTGATGTTCATCAAGTAAAGTGAATAATAAACTTTTTTAACGTTAATGTTTTGTTATCTTGATAGTTATGATTTGGTAGATATTTACCTTGCTGCTTTAAAAATTTAGCATTTTGGTTAATTGTAACAAAATGGTGCTTTTTGTAACTCATTGATGTTTAATATTACCAAATAGTTTTAGAGGTAAAATTTATTGTTTTTACTATTTTTTACATAAAACTAGCAAATATGCTCATATTTTCACTTCCAAGTGCCTGTACTACTTTAATATCATTAATAATGTTACAGTGTTAAATTATTCTGTTTATTTCCTTTATTTTCAGGTTATGCATCGGTGTGAAGGGTTTTTTTTAGATTAATATTCTGATATCAGCCAAGTGACTGAAGGGGATAGGCATAAACCGACGAGTCCTGATCATTATAATTGATTGATATTACAATATTTTATTGTTACTTTAAGAGTGTGAAATGATTTGTTACATAGTTGCAATGTCATTTTAAGACTAGTTGAAAGTAATTAGAAGGCTAGTATATCATTCTTTCCGATATTGGCTGAGTCGTCTTTAGCTTTATCAAAGTTACACAAATTAAATAAAGATAAAAATAAAAAATGCAGTTAACTATCTGCAGACTTTTATTTCATTAATATAAATTGAAGCGAGAATGTTTATGAATACAAAATATCCTGTCGCTTGTGCAGTTGGACAAAAAATTAAAGCACTAAGAAAAGCTCAAGGTTATACGGTTTTTCAGTTAGCCAAAGAGATAGATATCAGTGAGCAGCAATTATTTCGTTACGAGCGTGGCGTTAATCGTATTGACATAGATTGTCTTGTTCGCGTACTAAAAATATTAGACGTCAATATGGGTGAATTCTTTAGTGAAATACTACAAGATGACGAACATATAGATGAGAGAAGGGACACAAAAGGATTTGATGATTCAATCTATACTCTTGTATGATACAAATAATTATTTTGTCTCAAAATGAAACTTAATTTAATTTTTATTCTTAATTGTTTCAATTAAGAACATAAATTAATGCACTGATGTGCGTATTTCAAAAAGAGTATAATTATATTATTTATCTCTCATATCGAATGATATTAAAAATAAAAGCCCGAGTTGGGCTTTTATTTTATTATTATATAAATACGGGACTAAACTATTTCACTTAATAATAGATAAATAATAAATAACACTGATTCATAGATAATGCTGGATGAGTTAATTACTAACTGACCGGTAATATATACTTGCTTCCAGTGTTATCTGTATTATCTATAGTTAATGATATCGTGCTTTTTTAGCTAAATAATCACCAATAAATTGCATACTTTGTACAATGATTATCAATGTAACAACCGTTATGGCCATTGCTACATTATCAAATCTTTGATAACCATAATTTAGCGCTAAGTCACCCACACCACCGCCACCGACGGCCCCTGCCATTGCAGTTGCTCCAACTAAAGTAATGCTTGCAGCTGTTAGACTAAGGATCAGCGATGATTTTGCTTCAGGTAAAATAAAATGCCAAACAATTTGCCAATTAGTTGCTCCCATAGAGTCTGCTGCTTCAATAATTCCTGAATGTACACTTAGCAATGAATTTTCGACTAAGCGAGCGGTATAGGGGGCGATAAAAATGACTAAAGGTACTATTGCTGCTGTTGTCCCTATTGATGTGCCTACCATAAAACGCGTTAATGGGATCATTGCGACCAATAAAATAATAAAAGGTAATGAGCGAATGACATTGATAATTGGGTTTACAATCCGATAAATGGATTTATTTTCCCAAATACCTCCAGGCCGAGTCACTACGAGCAATATTCCTAACAAAATACCGAATACGGCTCCTAAAATGAGGGCAACACTGACCATAGTAAATGTTTCGGACATGGCGAGTAGAAACTGTTTACTTGTTAAAGCTGTTTCGAATAATGGTGTCATAATGCCCCCTTATTGACTGCGACCCCTCGATGACGAAGAAACAAAATTGCGTCATTGATTTTTTCTTTGTCACCAATAATTTGTACAAACATACTCCCTAGTACTACACCGCTGATTTCTTTCATGTTGGCAAACAGGATATTGATTTTGACGATATTTTTCAGTATCAACTCATTCACAACAGGCTCTTGAGCGGAAGCCCCTAAAAACTCTAATCGGTAGACATCTTGTTGATGTTCTAAATTATGGAGAACACGTTCGGGGATCTCCTGATTCAAAACGGTTCCAACAAATTTTTGTGTTGTCAGATGTTGTGGGTTTGCAAAAATATCGAGCACTGTACCTTCTTCGACAATTTTGCCTGATTCCATAACCGCAACGCGGTTACAAACTTGTTCGATAACCTCCATTTCATGGGTGACAAGCAAAATTGTAATATTTTGCTCTTGGTTAATTTTCTTTAGTAATTGAAGAATTGAACGGATTGTTTGTGGGTCGAGTGCTGAGGTCGCTTCATCACATAATAAGATTTGTGGGTTATTGATGAGTGCTCGGGCAATACCAACGCGTTGTTTTTGCCCGCCAGATAACTGCCCCGGGTATTGGTTTTTCTTATCGCTAAGCTCTACAAATTCAAGAATATTATCAATTCGACGATTGATTTCTTGTTTATCGACGCCTGAGAGTAACAGAGGCATAGCAATATTTTGTGCGACAGTTTTAGTTTCTAATAAATTGAAATGCTGAAAAATCATACCAATACTTTTTTTATGCGCACGTATCTCAGCGGGGGTATGGTGCGCAATATTTTGCTCATTAATAATGATGGCGCCATTAGTAGGTTTTTCTAATTGATTAACTAAGCGAATAAGGGAGCTTTTACCTGCGCCGCTATAACCAATAAAACCAAAGATGTCCCCTTGATTGATATGCAAATTAATACCTTGCAATGCAACTAAAGATTGCCCATCTTTTTCATATATCTTCTGTACATCTTGAAAGGTAATCATAATTTACTCCACATTATCAGTTAGTTGTATACGCTCTGATTGAGGAGAGGCAGCTCGCCATTCATCACCTAATAATTCAGCCTCTTGGCTCGTTTTGACTAATTCAAGATGTTGTTCGCGATGCGCAAGATATAATTTTGCGGCAATATGCCCAGCCAATCGCTCAGCGCCGACATTAGTACCAGGAATTAAACCAATAACAGGTCCCATACTGAGTGACGCTGATAAATTAAAGCAATATAACTGATTGATTTTATGGTTATCATTACTATTTTTAGCGACTAATTCAAAGTGATTGCCTAAATAAGGGTGTGATGCTAACTCTGAATTTTGCTCATTAGCAGGGGGAATGAAAACATCTCCCCATGTTTTAATCAGAGGAGTAAGTCGGTTGAAAGCGCTATTTTTAGACCAATTTATACGATAGCCAGTTGCTAAAATTAGATAATCTACGGTGTATTTGCCACTCGTTGTGGTGATATCTAACTTTTTATTATTCAACTCAACAAAGTTAACTTCAGTATTAAAGTTGAAATAAGCATTTTTATGGCGAGATACGCGTAGTGTACTACCATGTGGAGCGGGCGTTTTTGCTTTAGCGACATAGTCAGCATAGTGCCATTTTTGTTCATCGGTAAAATAGCTATAGGCGTTAGTAAAACCTGGACTACCAGCTACTTTACCTCGGTTTACGCGTGGCATATCACTTGCTCGAATTAAAATCTCGACCGAGTTAGCGCCATTTTCCAATGCGGTCGCAGAGCTGTCCATTGCGCCTGCGCTATAGCCGACAACACCAATATCTAGCCCCTTAAAACGGCGATAATCGGAGCCTGCGTATGAATGCTCCCAATAAGCGGTAGGAATATTATCCATAAAACTGGGGATATTAGCTTCGCTAAATGATTCCATTCCTGTCGCCAAGATGACATGTAACGCTTGATAAGTGACTTTGCCCTCAGGCGTATCAAATATTAATTCGCGGTAATCATTAGTTGGTAAAATATCAATTAATTGATACTGATTTAGGACATAAGGTTCTGTCATGGTTCTAAACCATTGTAGATATTCCCCCCATTGTAAACGAGGGATCTTATCGAGTTCTTCCCATTTTTGGACACCGAATTGCGCTTTAAACCAAGCTTGAAAGGTTAAAGATGGAGAAGCTAAGGCTGGGCCAACAACATGTTTTGGAGAGCGTAGTGTTTCCATCAACGCAGGTGTTTGCCATGGGCCTTCTTTTCTAATGGGAGCCTGATCAAAAACGATAGCTTCAATACCCTGTAACTTAAGTGCAAACGCCGCGGTAATCCCTGACATACCAGCACCAATAATAGCCACATCAACTTGTGTTTTATGTTTATTATTTCCTGATAACGACCAGGAGCTAATAGGTAAATTTAGATATTGCAGATCTTGTTTTACTTGTGCCTCTAATGCATCTAAGCCGATAGGTAATGCCATTTAATTACTCCTTATCTTCTGTAATTTCAAATGGTTCACCTAAGGACAGCATGAGACGGTTTGCCCACGAAAAGAAAGCACTAGATTGAATCAGATCAAGCAATTCAAGTTCGGATAAACCGAGTTTTCGTAGGGTTTCAATTTGCTGCGTATCTGCTTGAATTGGTGTTGCAGACAAAGATGCGGCTAAATCCGTGATCGCGGTTAATCTTTCATCAAAACCTTCGGCAAGTATTGAGCCTGGCGCTGTCGATAATAGTTTTTCAACGTCGGGACGGCGTGCCTTAGCATATTGGCTTGCTTTTCGTGCATGAACGGAAGCACAGTAAATGCAGCCATTGACTTTACTCACAACAGCGGCAGCAAATTCCCGCTCCCAACGAGGAAGGCCATCCGTTGTGTAAAATACTCCGCGGTCAACTAATGTGCGTAATTCTAAAATTTTGCTTTGGTGAGCAAGTAGTAAAAAATATTCTGAATTTAATTGGCCGAATTTTTTCATGGTTTGTGCTTCTTCGGCGGATAAAGAGTCTGGCAGCCTTGCCGATAGCCATGGTTCCCAACCTAAATTGTCTTGAGTAAAAGCTGTTGGTGATGGCCGGCCTTGCTGAGTTATTGGTTGTTGATTCCATTTACCAGCCACAACTTTATTTGGGTGAGTTGTACTATCGCTATTACCAGAAAGTAACAATATGCCCTCAATGAGGCGGGCTTGGTAAGTGACATAAGTCACTAACTGCGCCAGTAAAATAATGTCATGCTCGCCCCAACCATGTTCAATTAATGGTTCAATTAAATGGTAATTTGTCTCTTTAGGTGATTGAGTTAATATTTGTAGATATTCTTTAGCGGCCTGAAAAGGGAGGGAATGAGTTATTTCTGGCACAGACCCAGCTAACTTAAAATAGAATTTCGCAAGGCGTGGGCTGCCCGTTAGTTCAGCGACTTGATAAGCAAAATAATATTTCACATCATTTGAAAGCAAAGTAGATGGCACAGAAAAAATAGCATTGAAACAAGCTTGAGTATTATCTGTTGCTGCTGCGCGCTCTTCGCGAATTTTAGCTAAATTGGAGTCTGGTGTTAAATCAGTCAGGTAATTAATTAAATCATCATTGAAAACAGTCATAAAGTAACTCACTTTTTTTAAACGTTTTTTTATCTCCTTTATTACATATCAAGCTCATCATTAACCGAACGATCTATTTGTTATATCCTTATAGCTAAAAAGAATTAAAATAGATTGTTATATTACTTTTGTATTAAGGTATAACGATATGATCTAAGTAGAATTTACAAATTATGATTATACTGCCCAAAATATCTTTACAGGGTTGTTATCTATGTTAAAACAAAAAATAATAAATTTATCGTTAATGGCTACAGCGGTAATCGTACTTGCTGGGTGTGGCGATAATAATGAAAAAAATAATCCAAATAAAAAACACATTACGATAGGCTTTGGCGTGGGAAATTATATTGACCAAGTTGAGAAAGGTATTGTCCCTATTCTAGAAAAGAAAGGCTATACCGTTAATTTGCGTCAGTTTTCACAAAATAGGCAAATAAACCCTGCTTTTGAAGAGGGATCAATAGATGCATCTGTTAACCAAAGTCGCGCTTATATGGATGCTTATAATAAAAAAAATAATATTAATATGGTAGCGCTGACCGACTCTCCTAGTGCACCACAAAGTTTGCGGTCAAATAAACATAAATCACTCGATGAAGTCAGAGATGGAATGATTGTTGCGTTATCGAACGACCCTGTTAATGCAGAACGAGGGGCTAGGATTTTAGAGCAACTGGGCTGGGTTAAAATTAAACCTGATGTTAGTACGTTAAGTTTTAGTGTGAATGATATTTCACCAGCGAAATATCAGCTTGATATTAGAGAAACAGATGCAGCACAAGGTTTACGTTTATTAGATGATGTTGATTTTGTTGTGGTAAATGGAAACTATGTTGCGAGTGCAGGGCAGAGAATAGCGGATGGATTGGTGGTAGAAGATTCACCTTTGGAACACCGTGTTATTGTTACTGTGATGCAGGAAAACCTTGATTCTCAATGGGCTAAAGATTTAAAAGATGCTTTTGAATCAAAAGAATATGCAGATTATATTCGCTCACAGCGTATTTATGATGGTTTTATTGAACCAGAAAGCTGGAGTAAGTATCCAAAATAAAAACCTAGTCTATTTTATTTATTGTTCAACATCTTTTAGCCACTTATTAGTGGCTTTTTTATATTATTTTACTGATTTAGTATGAAAATTATTCGTGTTGAATTGCTAGACAACGTTATGTTTTTTAGATATTTAATAGGAAACAAAAGTACGATAAGAACCGCGTAGAGTTAACTCAGTTTAAAAAGTCAATCAGGCAGGGGAACATATGAATAATGAATTAATAAATGCATTTAATGTGATAAAGGCAAAAAAATGGGTTGATTTGACTCATAGCTTTGATAAGGATTCACCCCATTTTTTTATGTTTGATTCAGCTGAATTTAAAACATTATTTGGCTACCCTGAGGGTTTTTTTGCACAGCAATTTACTTTCCCTGGGCAATATGGAACACATATTGATGCTCCATGTCACTTTGTAGAAGGAAAGCGCTACTTACACGAATTAGAATTGAAAGAGCTTGTTTTACCTTTAATCGTAATTGATCAGTCACAAAGAGCAAAGAAAGACCCAAATTTTGCATTTAATCTTGATGATGTTTTAGCGTTTGAACAACAACACGGTCAAATTGAGTCAGGCAGCTTTGTTGCATTACGTACAGATTGGAGCAAACGATGGCCCTCGCAAGAACTTATGGATAACAAAGACGAAGAAGGTAATAACCAAATACCTGGCTGGGGAATGGATGCACTTAAGTTTTTATTTGAAGTGAGAGGCATTAAAGCGATTGGTCATGAAACCTTTGACACTGACGCAGCGAAAGATTTTCGGAAAAATAATGCATTATTGGGGGAATATTACGTATTAGAACAGGATACTTACCAAGTTGAGTTACTGGCTAACCTAGACCAAGTGCCTACTCGGGGCGCTGTTATTTTTAATATCGTAGCTAAACCAAACAATGCAAGCGGTTTTCCGGTACGCTCTTTTGCAATTCTACCCTAGAATATGTTGATAACATTCCCCATCTATAGCCATTTAGTTTGATGGGGAGCGTTAAATGGCAAATAGTTATAAAATAATTAAAAAACCTATACTTTAAACTCGGAGAGTTTCCTAAAGCCGATGGCAATATAAATAAAAAATTATTGTTAAAGTCATTGCATTTATATTTTAATTAATTTTAGAAATGTTTTTCCACGGAAACCCCTTGTAGTAAATCAAAATAGTGTCTTAATAATAAAGTGAGTTAAATACCATTTTTGATAATCGCAATAATATTTGACGGGTTTTATAGAGAGGGGTAGTAAGGATTAGGGGACTTTAACCAGTAAGTAATAATAAAATGATTGATATCGTGAAATTATGATACTCACGATATGCGTTAAGCTAAGCTTACAGCCAAAACTATTACGACGCAGAAAATAATTAATTTAAGTACGCCGTAATATGATGATCTTATTTAAATAGCGCCATATCTAAAAATTTGAAAGCATCATCTACATTAAGGTATTTCTCAATTGTAATGTAGCTGCCAGTTGGTTGCCAATATAAATTAGAGACTCCAGGGTCTACCTCATTATTTGCTATTTTATAACGAATGAATTTTATTTGAGTATTATCACTTAAATCTCCACTGTTGTTATTATCTATAAATTTTGTTCCTTTAACCATATAATAATGGTTTTTATACTGATGTAATTCAAAATCAGAGATTTTAACCATAGATGCAGATAGGCTAAAATCGCTCCAAATAAACCCATTATCATCTGGAGTGGGAATGATTGACCATTTTTTGTTATCTTTCATAAAAATAGTCGCAGTGCGATTAGGGTGTGATGTATTATTGTCAAAGCTAGCTAAAAAAATGATGTCAGTAATACCATTATTATTAAGGTCTATATTATTTTGCCCATCTTTTAACATGACTAATGTGCTACTGTTGCTCATAAAGCTAGCTAATAATAATAAATAGATGAGTTTCTTAAGTTTCATTTGGTCGCACTCCGAACTAGTCTAAAACCAATGTCGGGCATAACAAAACCCGCGCTGTGAATATCACAACTTGATAAGCCTGCTGGTTGTAAATAGCTTCCACCACAGAAATAATACATTTCTGTGCCTAACACGGTTTCGCTATCATAGACCCATTCATATACGTTACCACTCATATCATAAATTCCTAGAGCATTCGCTTTTAATTTACCAACAGGACTGGTGCCGAATAGCTCTGTATTAGGTTCGGGAAACCAGGCAACTTCCTTTGCATTATTACTTCCGGAATAATAATGCCCATATGTACCATCAATTAGGCCATTATTTCCTCCTCTCGCTGCGACCATCCACTCTGCAATTGTTGGTAATCTATAACCATTGGCATTATTATTTATTGAAAAACTATATTGTGAGCTATCTCGCAAAATAGAATTATCTGCAATTATATAGGCAGGTTCTAGCCCCATTTTTTCACTCAATGCATTAGCAAACACAATCGCATCAGACCATTCAATATTAGTAATTGGATGTTCTTTATTATTTAAGTCAGATGTACGGCAGTCATCATAAAAGGAACCATTACAACCCTCATTTATCTTATAACCTTGTCCGTGTGCCCAATTAATAATCTCATCGTAAAGTTTGTAGGTTACTTCAGTATTCATAATAAAATAGCCATTAAGCTTGACATTTGAATTTGATTTATAATCATGATCACCAAAAACAGCACCTACGTAATAATCCCCTTGGTCAATATATACTTCTTGGAATAAAGAGGAGGATGCATGGGTACTCCAGATTGGTAAGATAAATAGAATTAGTGAAGCCAAGTATTTCATACTGTATTAAAATCCTATATGTTTAATTTAAGGGGCACTCTATTGAGAGATATTTAAACTAAAAAGTGAATACTTTTACGAAATTAGCTATTTTTGAAAACTTTAGAATAGTATGAGTAGATCTAATAAAATAGATCTAATTGATAAGGCTCACCTATAACTTTTATTGAACCTGCTGGGGTAGTCATAAAGTCTGCTTGATAACGTGCGTTATTAACCCCGGTAACAAGGTTGTCTAAATCTGTATGTGCCACTCTGATAGATTTATGTTTAGCCCATAGAGGAAGTTTGTCTATATAATAGTAAAAAATGACAGAAGTGTTACCGTTACCATCATCAATGATATTCTCAATTTTGTTAATGCGTACACGACCATAGCAGAAATCTCCATGCTTATTAAATTCAGTTTGTCCTTTCGTGGTTAGCTGCCAAATTTTTTGATTTGATATCCATTGCGATTTAGCTAGACCTGCATCAACGAGTGCTTCCATTTGCGCATTTACCCACATCGACCCTCCTTTATTCATAGATACTGGCCATTGAGTTTCCCCTAAACATAAAGGTGGTTGCTTATCTAAAGCTTGCTGAATTAACATCATATATTTATCTGTGCTAGCAGCTTGGCTGAAGGTTGAAAAAATTAGACAACAGGCAAGCAAAAAATATTTCATGTTTAAATTCCTATCTTTAAAGTTTAATAAAAAATACTTAATAGCAAGCGCGGTTAAATCTGAATATCACCTTTTGCAAAGGAGCAACAAGTTAAAATAAAGCCGTTGGCAATATCTTCTTTGGATATACCACCAGAATGATCAAGCTTTACTTCACCTGAAATTAATTTAACTTTACATTTACCACAATGCCCAGCAGCACAATGATATTTTATTTTCACTCCATTTTTATAAGCACATTCTAGAATGGTTTCATTAGGCATAATAGTAAAGTTATTATTACCAATAATTAAGTGATAAGGTGCTTTACTCATGGTTTTTACCTACAATTCTGGATATTATTTCTTTTCGAATAAGTTTATTTTCATGACGAAAAGTCGTTATAGACACGGCATTTTCTTCTATTCGTCTAAGTAAGTAAGGTAAAGATTTTTCAAATGGCCCATATGGCAAATACTTACATACTCTAGCGCCATGTTTAACGGCATTGAGTGAAATGTGATCGCCTACGCCATACAACTGCCCTAACCAGTAATGGTGGTTTGTTAGCCGCGTATTCTCTAATATTTTGGAGATACTTGCTTTGTTATGGGTTGCAAAGAAGGGGGTGAAATTTTCAATATTAATCGCAATAAACTCAATGATAGCATTGTAGTTGTCGTCTGTAGCCGGTTTTGAGGTGAAGAAATGGTTGCTTGCAGAATCGTTTCGTTGGAGTTCTTCTTCTAAATAGGCGCCACGGACCAATTTTATACCTATTTTTATGTTGTGTTTTATTGCCAACTTATTCATTAGTTGGATGAACTCATAAGATGATTTTTTATAGCATTGTAATGTTAGTGTAATAACAGCTTTTTCCTTATTGTATTTGAGCATATTTTCTATAGCGATTTTATCGATAATAGGTTGGAACCATGATTGCTCAGCATCAATCATGACACATACTGACATTTGTTGTGCATAAGCAAAAATTTGGTTGTATCTGCTGAGTACTTTTTCCCAAGCAGGTTGATATATTAGAAAATCATGGTCGTGTTTTATTTTATGCCTGATATACGGTGATTGACCCCAGCGATGATGGTTTTACTACAACGTAGGGCATATGGTTTGTACTACTGGCGAGTTCGATTAACCTAAGTGTAGAATTGACGGCCTCATCAAAAAATGAAGCATCCTCTTCACCTTCGACAGCATAGTCTAGGACACTTGATATATTGTTTTTTGCTAACATACCAGTGACATCCTTGGCTTGCTCGAGTGTTTCACCACAAAAATAGATCCCATTTAATTTATTGGTAATTATTTTTATATTTCTTTTGACCATTAGCTTTAGTATATAGATAGAAAGGCGTTTAGTTATTTTGTAGGTTAAAAGTAGTGTTACTATATATTTTATGCAAAGTGTCGTAGTGGTATAGCGAAAATAAATTGATAATGTCTTTGAGTTCATTTCATTAATTTCCATATTGGCTAGCCAGTTATTCACCTAGCTAGCGTTTAAATAAACTTAAAGATCTGCCGTTTGTCCACGGTAGAGGCGGCGAATAATTTTATCGTCATTAAATTCTTCACGTTCATGAATAACTCTTCGGTTATCCATAATGAGCAAATCACCATTTTCCCAATAGTGCTTGTAGTAGTAACGTGGTAACTTCATAAATGCGCTTAACTCAGTAAAAAACCTTTGAGTTTCATCCTTAGTAAACCCAACGATTCGGGGTTCCCAGCTAGCGGGTTGGTCGGTATCAAATGGGAAGTAAATTAGCATTTTTCTCACCCATCCCAAATCGGTAAAGACAGGGACTTTAAACCATCCCGCAGGTGAAACATCAACATAGTAGCCATGTTCCAATACTCTGACTTCGAAAGTTTCATTTTCGAGTACTTGACGTAAATGGTTCGGCATTTCATTGCAGGCAAGGACGTGATCACAAATTGTTGTTGAGCCACGAAACTTCATATTTTTAATTTCTACCGCATATAAGAATACTTGATCTACTTGTGAGAGTAACAAGCCTCCGTCAGCGTGGAAGGGTAACTGCCCACGACCGGTAACTATTTTTCCTTTTTCACCATCTAGTTTTAGGGTGTCGCGGTAGCCAAATCCGACATCTATTTTTTCATCTGCATACTCAACAATCGTGCCATATTTGCTGTATATATCACGAAATTCATTAGCATCGATATTCAGTTTATTTACAATTAAGAAGCCTTGGCGCATTAACAGATGTTTAATACTGTTGGTATCCGAATTAATAAAATGACTTGCCGACATTTTTGCACCGAAGCCAGTTGGCATAGCAGGTAACCATTGCAGATTATTATTCATAAAATCCCTTATAAATTAATAGTTTTTACCGAGTATTTTTTGGAAATGTTCTTGAGCATCTTTCGCAGCGAAGGCGTTTTTATGTACTAACTTAGATTGCTCTCTGGTTTTTTCTAATACTTTAATAAAGCTCTTATTCATCAATTTCTTAGTATTACCGAAAGCTGCTGATGGGTATTTCGATAATGCATTAGCCTGCAATAAGGCAGTTTTTAAAAGATGCGAGCTTGGTGTTACTTGATTGGCAATGTGATATTGATGACATTGGGTCGCGGAAAGTTTTTCGCATTCAAAAACAATTTTTTTCATCAAAGAGTGACCATGTGTAAACTCAAGTATTGCTGCACCAACAGAACAGCCAATACCATGTTTTAACTCCGGCATGATAAATTGCGCTTGGTCAGACATAACACGATAGTCAAACATCATTGCGAACTGGAACCCCATACCGATGGCATAACCATCAATAGCTGCAATAGTTGGTTTGCTAACATTTAAAACAGCTTGATACAGATCGATTACGCGGTCTATCCAGCGTTCGACTTCAACTCCTCCAGAAAGTGCTTTGACTTCATTGAAGTCACCTCCTGATGAGAAGGAGCGACCTACACCACCGTAGACGACAATAGATTTAATGCGGCTATCTTCTTCGGCTTTAACCAGCGCATGTTTAATTGCATTTTCTAGCTCTTCACTGAATGGATTATGTTTATTTGTATGATCCAATGTTAATAAACGAGTCGATTCAAAATCTTGCTCAATAATCATCTTTAAATCCTCTTCATTATTTCACGTAGTTTCGTTGGTGTGGCTTCATCAATGGTGAGTCTCCCAGTCAAAAACTCCTTATAAACCGCATAGCTAAATCGAGTTTTTGCTTGGTAGTTGGTGGCGCTGGTACCAATGATATTGGCAAAGGATTGGTTGACAGAGGAGCCCTCGTGAATACCTATTTTTTTACGCCAAACAATTTCTTTTGGAATAAGATGCAGATTGTCGGTATATTCGCGGAGGATATTTTTAACCTCCTGATCTCTGATTTTAAAATCAGGGTTTAAATTTTCACATAGGGATATTAGGCCGTTATTCCAAAATGGATGATATACGTTTAGCCCATAACTATTGGCTCCATGAGTAGAGAATTCCCCCGTCCATTTGGTTCTATAAACTTGTTCAGCAAGGATATTATTGGGGTTTTGATAATCTTTTAATGGGTTTAATATTCCCCCAAAAAGTAAATCGGAGCCATATCCAGTTAAGAGTGAGTTAACTTTACCTTGTGCCAATTTATAAACGTTAAATAACCCTGATTGGATTTCTGATGATAAACCATCAAAAATTTCATTATGATAAATAGCGTTAATTACACCATTAATTATCTCATCGTCACTCAATATTTTAACTTCATGTTCCGTTCCTAAGGCGTTAGAAACAATTTGAGCAAATTCAAACTCATTACTTAATTCGCTACCAATAGACCAAGTTTTTACTTTTTTAAAGTATTGGCAGGCTAAAGCAGTGACAAGACTAGAATCTAGCCCGCCAGATAGTGGAATACCAATAGATTCATTATTATCAACAAGTCTAGAGATGGAATACCTCATTTCCATATCAATTAAATGGTATAGAACATCTTTTTTCAGTGTTATGATATTTTTATTTGTGGGGGTAGCAAGTTGTCTACTTTCAATATAAGGGTAATTTTGTTCATCATGGGTGATTGTGTTTATCGTTCCTGGTTTTAACCGAATAACATTTCTAATTGGCGAGAATGTATCTGTTTTGAATGTATTTTCGATGACTTCATGTTCAGGAGAAAAATCAAAAATTTTTTCTCCTTCTAAGTTACCTACAATTTTTAAGCAATTAGTAATCCAAAATTGTTCAGCTTTTACTACATTAATAAGGTTTAAGCCGCGTGATTCGGTAATCACTTCAATCGTATCGTTATGATATTCGATAAATAAACAAAAATCTCCTTCAGCTAGATAAATAGCGGTATCCCCTAGCTTTTCTCTTAATAAGCAAAGTATTTCAATTTCGTTAAGTGCCCAAGTACTTCCTTCTATTTTACCGAGAATTGATTTTAGCACTGATATATTATAAATATTACCGAACAAATATGCAGTGTAATAAGCTGTCTCATATTGAATGATGGTAGTGTTATTTTTAGATATTAAAATGCCAGTTGATATATTTGTAATATGGAATTCATTACTTAAACGACTTAATTTATTTTCTGAATAGGTGCGGGTAAAACAAAACTCAGTGCTCAAAGTCTAATCCCTCATAATGTATTATTATCAGAAAAAACAAAATTGATATATTTTTGACCATATAAACCTGATTAATAAATGGCGTTAAGATTTTTAACAAACAAAAAATAAATTTGCAATGATAAATAGTGGTTTCATTAATTTAAGTTAGGGTTAACTCACATTTTTTTACTTAATTTAATATTTTATATGTTTCATATATGTATTTTTTCGATAGAATTTTAAATAATTTGATAATTGAAATTTACGGGTTAAATAATGGAAATATATTTGTGGTAAGAGTTATTGTTAGAGTTTATGGTGAGATAATAAACTTTGATAGAAAATGAGTTTTAGTACCTATTAGCTCATTGCTAATTTTTAGCCTAAGGAATAAGGACAGTAGTTTGTAATTTTATTACAAACTGGAGATTTATCAGATTGAAAAAATGATGGGTGTACCACAATCTAGTTATATTTAGTGATGGTGATCACTAATTTAAAATAAACACGCTTTCTTGTTGTGTGATGCAAATCACAAATTTCTGGTTTTTAGCGTTAAAAATAGCCAGTGTAATTAAGCTACATGTGATTTGCGTGATCAATATCACTATAAATGTGGGGGAGGTGGGGGTATAAGCGTGATCAGGGTCACAGAGGGCCCGCGTGGTACGCATCTGATAAACGGCATGCTAGAGTGAAAGTGTTGAAAAAATCACTGACGTTATTTGGCGATAACGTTATGACCTTATCATTCTCGTACCACGGGGTTCTATCATGGTAACATCAAATATCAAATTAAAGGTACAGAATTTTGGGCGTTTCCTGAGTAATATGGTTATGCCTAATATTGGTGCTTTTATCGCTTGGGGTTTAATTACAGCGTTATTTATCCCTACAGGCTGGTGGCCTAATGAAACACTAGCTCAACTTGTTGGCCCAATGATCACTTATTTATTGCCACTTTTAATCGGTTATACCGGGGGGCGTTTAGTGGGTGGTGAGCGGGGTGGGATTGTCGGTGCAATCACTACCATGGGAGTGGTGGTTGGGGCGGATATGCCAATGTTCATGGGGGCAATGATTGCGGGGCCATTAGGTGGTTTCGCAATTAAGCGTTTTGACCGCTGGGTTGATGGAAAAGTCAAAACAGGTTTTGAAATGCTGGTGAATAACTTTTCCTCTGGCATCATCGGTATGTTGCTAGCTATATTAGCCTATCTTGCTATTGGCCCATTAGTGGCTGGCTTGTCTAAAATATTAGCTGCGGGTGTGAATGTAATGGTAGAAAACAATTTACTACCACTTACGTCAATATTTGTTGAGCCTGCAAAAATATTGTTTCTAAACAATGCAATCAACCATGGTATTTTCTCTCCGCTCGGTATCCAACAAGCGGCTGAAACGGGCTCATCGATTTTCTTTTTAATTGAAGCAAACCCAGGGCCCGGGCTAGGTGTTTTATTAGCTTACATGTTTTTTGGTAAGGGAAATGCCAAACAATCAGCACCTGGGGCAGCAATAATCCACTTTTTTGGTGGAATTCATGAGATCTACTTCCCATATGTATTAATGAATCCTCGGTTAATTCTTGCTGTTATTCTAGGTGGAATGACAGGGGTATTTGTTATGAACCTTTTTAATGCTGGTTTAGTTTCTCCTGCTTCACCAGGGTCTATATTTGCAGTTCTACTGATGACACCGAAATCATCATTAGTTGGGGTTATTCTATCGGTTACAAGTGCTACGGTAGTTTCTTTCCTAGTTTCAGCCATTTTATTGAAAAGAACCCGAGTTGGTGATGAAGATGAGCTTGATAACGCAACCAAAAAGATGCGTGATATGAAAACGCAATCAAAATCACCAGTAAAGGTTTCTAGTCACCAAAACGCACCACTTAATTTTATGGGAGTGCGTAATATCGTCGTAGCATGTGATGCAGGGATGGGGTCCAGTGCTATGGGAGCTGGTGTATTAGCTAAAAAAGTACAGGATGCAGGTTTATTGGATATCTCAGTCACGAATATGGCTATTAATGATTTACCCGATAATGTTGATATTGTTGTGACTCATAAAGACTTAACAGAAAGGGCTAAATTATTTGCACCCAATGCGATGCACATTTCTTTAACAAACTTTTTAGATAGCCAAACATATAATAATTTAGTCACGAATTTAATTGCTAAAAAAAATCCTAAGGCAGCCAATGATGGGAGTTTAATTAAACAGACTATTATGGCAGCAAATGATGAATCTTATGAAATTGCTGAACATGAAGATGCTTTATTTACTTTAAGTGCTAAACATATTCATTTAAACCTAACAGCAGAAAATAAAACGCAAGCCATTCGCTTTGCGGGGCAAAAGTTAGTTGAAGGTGGATATGTTGAGCCTGATTATATTGATGCCATGTTAGCAAGAGAGAAATTAACTTCAACGTACCTTGGTGAATCTATTGCGGTGCCACATGGCACTATAGAAGCTAAAGATCGTGTTTTAAAAACCGGTATTGTGATTTGCCAATACCCTGAAGGGGTGCAATTTGGTGAAGAACCTGATGAGGTTGCTCGTTTAGTCATTGGTATTGCCGCGCAAAATAATGAGCATATTGAAGTGATCACGCGAATCACTTCCGCACTTGATGAAGAGGGTGTTATTGAACGTTTATGTGAAACGCAAGATGTTCAAGAAGTGCTCGAAATTTTAGCATCTCAAAGTGCAGCGTAAGGGGGAATAGCAATGAAAGTCATTCATTTTGGAGCAGGAAATATAGGTCGTGGCTTTATTGGCAAACTACTAGCGGATGCGAATTCACAAGTGACTTTTACCGATGTTAACCAGCCGCTAATTGACCAATTAGCCCACAGACAATCTTATCAAGTTCATATTGTTGGGCAAGAAAATCGTATTGAAAAAGTTCAACATGTCCATGCTGTTAATAGTAATGATCCAAAAACCATTGAATTTATTGCTATGGCTGACATGGTGACAACGGCAGTAGGCCCCCAAGTTCTTGAAAAAATAGCCTCGACATTAGCGAAAGGTATTATTTATCGTGAAGAATTAGGGAACACCCAACCACTCAACATTATTGCTTGTGAAAATATGGTTAGGGGAAGTAGTCAATTAAAACAGCATGTGTTGGCACAATTACCAGAGAAACTACACCAATGGGTTGAACGACATATTGGTTTTGTGGATTCAGCTGTTGACCGTATTGTGCCACCCATGGAGGCGGCTAATGATGACCCCCTTGATGTTACTGTTGAGTCTTTTAGTGAGTGGATTGTCGATCAAACTCAGTTTATTGGCGAGATCCCTACCATTAATGGAATGGAGCTAACTGATAATTTGATGGCGTTTATCGAACGTAAGTTATTTACATTAAATACAGGGCACGCCATTACCGCATATTTGGGGCAGTTATATGGTTGTCAAACAATTAGCGATGCGATTGCTGAACCAAAGATTTATACTGTGGTTAAATCTGCGATGGAAGAAAGTGGGCAAGTATTAATTCAACGTTATGGCTTTAATGAAGAAACCCATTGCCAATATATTGATAAAATATTAACTCGTTTCGCAAACCCTTATTTAAAAGATGATGTTAACCGTGTGGGGCGTCAACCAATACGTAAGCTGAGTCCAAATGATAGGCTAGTTAAGCCACTATTAGGTACACTTGAGTACCAATTACCTAATAAAAATCTGATTATAGGTATTGCTGCTGCATTACATTTTAGGTGTGATAGTGACCCGCAAGCGAATGAGATGGCAAAACGTATCAATGAAAACGGGGTTTACCAAGCAGTTATTGAATTTTGTGCATTAGCGCAATATCCACAGGTTGTTGAAAAAATTTGTTCTCAATACCAATTAATGATGTTGAGTAACCAGTAATATTACGGATAATAAATTAATTATTGAGGTTCGTTCACTTTATAGCTATCAGTAAATTAGTAACGAGCTGTATAGCTGTAAAGTGACAAAAAATTATTATGGAAAATAAACAAAACATTGAAAATCAAATTCTTGAGCGATTAAATGGGCGCCCTGAAGTACATCTTTTTTTTCAAGAGGTTGTTTCGTTAATTACACAAGCTATTGATAAATTAATGTTAAAAGTGTTTAGAAAGGATGATTATGCAGTAAAATATGCAGTTGAGCCTCTTTTAACAGGGAGTGGGCCATTAGGTGAACTATCTGTTCGTTTAAAGTTATTATTTGCTTTAGGCGCAATTACTCGAGAAACCTATGAGGATATTGAGTTATTTCTTGCTTTAAATCAGTCATTATTATCAAGTGATTTAAATTTAGATTATATTGATGATGAAATTTTAGGCAGTATTAAAATGCTTCATTGCATGGGGCCTTTACCTGAAATGATGCGCTTTGATCAACCAGAAGATATGGTTGATACACAGCTTATAGAATTACAAAAGCAACGTTTTCAGCAAATGATTAAATCATCACTTGTATTATCAGTGACGGCACTTATTACTCAAATAATAGAAACGGATGTATTTTAAGCTAATGAATCAATATCCGCATATTTATTTAGTTACTATACTACATTTTATTATTTATCAATTGAAATTAATATGATTATATAATCCTTTTATTAAATGGTTATTAGGATGTATTAAATGAATATTGTTGTTACGCATGACGTCACTCCTGCAGATAAAGATGAACTTCTTAATGGTTTACGCAGCTTTAATGTCCAATTTTTAAACCCAGAACGTTTTAGTTCATTAGGCGTTTTTTTTAAAGATAATGATGGTGTAATGGTTGGCGGTTTGCTTGCTGAGGTTAAAGCTAACTGGCTTTGTATAGATTTTTTATGGGTTAGTGAAAAGGCAAGAAATGAAGGGTTAGGCCGAAAGTTGATGTGCGCTGCTGAGCAAGAGGCTGTAAAAGTAGGTTGCCTTCATGGTTTAGTTGATACATTCAGTTTCCAAGCCTTGCCATTTTACGAAAAACTTGGCTATGTAAAACAAATGTCACTCCCCGATTTCCCAGAATCAGGTATGCAGAGGCATTATCTTACTAAAGCTAAATTGAGTAGTTAGTGCCCTTATAATGGCTATCTGATGTAACTATGCAAACTCACTTTACCCTTTTTATATTTCACTGAGGTTAGTGTTAACTTGCTGTAAATATAGATTTTTTATGGTTGCGGTAAAGAGGGAGCTCTTGTTTATGGTGCCCCCTGCAGGAATCGAACCTGCAACTAGCCCTTAGGAGGGGCTCGTTATATCCATTTAACTAAGGGGACTTTCGACGTGTCACTGGATGAGTTTGGCATTTTACTGTTCACTTCTAATTGAATCAAGTCGTTACGTATAATAAATTGAATTAATTGCACACAATGGCGTTTTTGTACAATTTTCATGCTAAATTTTATCTGTTTATGATTACGGATTAGCCTTTTCTATATATCAGCATACAAGCAAAATTTCTTTCGATGCTTCTAATGAATTAATTGAATGTTTTTCAATAAAGATACAAGCTCTAATATCGTGGCTATGGTTAGTGTTCAACATAGATTGAATGTATTGTAGTTAGTTATAATCGCGGTCTTATAAATCAAGATGATATGGTTTAACTCAAATAGTTATTGTCTGAATAAAAAATGCACTAATCACTGTCCCATTGGTATAATATTGATATAGTAATTGTCTTAGGTGCATTAATTATACTAATGAATATTGGTTTGGTTGGTCGTAAAAAGACGATTAAATATAATGGGGTCAGAAGCTAAATATTGAGTATGTTTTTTAACTTATAATGCGATTGATAGGCGTAATAAATCGTATTTCTATATATAATAATTTGATTACCCTATAAAATATAATAATGCTTATCTGTAGTTTGGACTAATTGTTCAATATTCTTATAATAACAAGATGATTAAATAAGGTATAATTTATATTTAAGTAATCAAATCACTCAAAAAGGTTAACAAAATCCCTTTTTTAGCCTTACTATAATCGTATTCATTATTACAGTGGAAAGTGCCGTAGCAGGACGGTGCAGGGAATGGAGAAGTGTTATGAAGTTTCGCATGACGGGCGTCTTTCTGGCTGGAGTGTTAATTGCAGGTTGTGCAAGTAACATTGATCCAGAAACTCATGAGCGTTCAGACCCATTAGAAGGTTTTAACCGAGCGATGTTTAATTTCAACTATAACGTCTTAGACCCTTATGTCTTAAGGCCGGTTGCTGTTGCTTGGAATGATTATGTACCAATGCCTGCTCGTAATGGATTAACTAACTTTTTTGTCAACCTTGAAGAACCCGCAAGTATGTTGAATAGTTTCTTGCGTGGTGAAGTCACCCAAGGTTTTAAACATTTTAACCGGTTTTTCCTTAACACCGTGTTTGGGATGGGGGGCTTAATTGACGTCGCGTCGATGGCTAACCCGCAATTAGCAAAAGAAGAGCCTAAACGCTTTGGTAATACATTAGGTTATTATGATGTAGGTTATGGGCCATATGTAGTTCTGCCTGGCTATGGTAGTGCTACACCGAGAGAACAAGGTGGTGACCTTGCTGATAGTTTATACCCAATGTTAAGTTATCTGACATTTTGGATGTCGGCGGGTAAGTGGGCACTTGAAGGTATTGAAACTCGAGCGAGATTGTTGGATTCTGATGGGCTGTTGAAAAATTCTTCGGACCCGTACTTGATGTTACGTGAAGCGTATTTCCAACGGAACGATTTCTTATCGAGTGGTGGGGCATTGAATGCGACAGAAAACCCAAATGCAGCCGCAATTGAGGACCAGCTCGATTCTATAGACTAATAGATTGATATGGTCATGGAAGGTTTATCACTCTCTTGTATCCGTTTGATACTAGAGAGTGATAAATAAAAAACTAATCATTGTCTTGCTTTCCTCGTTGAGAGACGGTGTCAATCAAGGCGATTACCCCTAATACACCAATAAAGCCTATAGTAAATAGTGTTCCCATAAAAACCCCCTACGTTTTTGTCATTGTTGCCTCTTTGTATTTTCACAGCTATTACTAGCGTTAAGATATAGCATTATTAATACAGTTTGATGAAATAGCTCATATTTTGTGTGTATGAGTAAGTATAAGATACATACTTAAGTTGTGCTTGCAAATAAGAACATTCAGAGAGTAACTGTTAATTTTATGATATATAAAGCGATTTATCTTAAACTTGTAAAGTTTTGAAAGCTAATTGTAGATGACGAAATGAATAGAATGAAACTAACCTATTTAACAATTAATTTACATGTAATGACAGCTGAGGTCAAGATGAAATTTTAATTAGGGAGTGAAGGTGTGGGAGGTAAGTGAGTATCAGGGATGTTTCCGCTGATACTCACTAAAATTAATAAATTAGAAAGCGTAGTTAAAGTTTACACCATATAACCAAGCGGAACCTTCAGATTTGAAGTTATAAACAGGGGAACCAGGTCGTTCCAGCAATTTTTCACTGATATTGACTTTCTTACCATGCATATAAGAAATCCCCACATCGACAGAGGCATTTTCATTGAATGCATAAGTTGTACCAGCACTTAACCAGTAGCGGTCTTGGTCTGGGATAGAAATTGAACGGTATTCTGAACGTACAGGTGTCTGGTCATAGGCGATACCGGTACGGAATGTCCAGTTATCATCATAGAAATAAGTAGTACCTAATGCTAAACGCCATGCATCTTTAAAATGCTCTGGTTTATGGAATAACTCTCTACCATCACTTTTTTGGTAGGCGGTTAATTCTTTAAATTCACTCCAGCCTGTATAAGCTACACTATAGTGTAGAGCCCATTTAGGTGCGACTTTGTGGTAACCTGAGAATTCCCAAACGTCAGGTAGATTAAGGTCTAATTTACCTTTAACTTTTTCGCCGCCCGTACCGTATAGGTCTGGTATTCCTTTAGGAATATCATTTGAGAATTTTCCATCTTCAAACTTAACTTTAACTTTAGAACGGTAGCTTAAACTTAAGCGGTTATCATCATTAATTTCGTATAAGATACCCGCATTCCAACCATAACCCCAATCATCACCTGTCAATTTTGCCATAGTGGTGCTGCCAGGAAAGGCCGGTAATTGCCCTTGACTAATAATTGGTGCTAGAGCACCTAAATCACCCGCATGCCGAGTGATTTCTGCATCAGCATAGACTGCATTAACACCTAAGCCAAAACTGAAATTGTTATTAACACGGTATGCGCCACTTAAATTTAAGTTAACAGTTTTTAGATCTGTTTTACCGCCAATAGGGCCCGCAGCATAGTTTTTATTAAAATCAGTTGCTAAACCAAAGTTAGTGGTCATTGAAGTCCCAACTGCCCATTTATCATTAACTGGAAAAATAAAGTGAGCATTCGGTACAACAGCACTCGGTGCGATATCGTTTGCTGTCGTATTGCTACCCAATGGTGAGCCGCCTTTACCTTTAATATCAACACTTGGGTCAATATATACAGCACCGACAGACAGAGAAGGGCGATCAAACAACATCATGGCTGCAGGGTTACGGCTTCCCTCACTTGCGTTGTCGCCCATTGCACCAGCCCCAGAAAACGCGCGCCCCAGTGCAGATGTGGAATATTCATTAAGCAAAAAACCAGCTGCACCTGCGTTGGAGGAGACGATTGCCACTGCTATTGCTAAAGCTGATCTAGAAAACAGGTTTTTCTGGCTCATGACCAAAACCCTCTTATGTTTTATTTGAATAAAGCGACTTCTATCGCAAGAAGCGCAGAATTGTAGGGTCCCTTGCCGCTATGACAAATCAGACCAGTTACTAGAGTATAGGTCTGACCACCTGATATGTTGCAAGCTTGTTTTGTGTTTATTTCGATTCCGTTTGCAAAAATGCGACACATTTAACAAAATGGCAACATAAAATGACCAATTAAGAGTAATAAACAAGCAAGCGCGGGGTAAGATCAAACTTATGTTTAATTTTTAGTGATATATTTTGATACACACTAGTTTTTAGCACTTTTTAAGCGTTATGATAGCAACTTAACAGTTTGTTTATTTGGAGAGTAAAATGACTGATGCGATTAACCGTTGTAGCGCGGATGAGACAGCAGCATGCTGTTGTGTGGATGTAGGAACAGTGTTAGATAACAAAGACTGTACCGCATCGTATCAGCATGTTTTCGCTACACAGGGAGAAGCGGAGTCCATGTTGAAAACACTCACAGACAAAGCAAAATCTGTTGAGTCAGACCCTTGTGTTATTACCCATTCTATCAATGCGGTAGAGGGTGGCGTTGAATTGAATGCTGAATTTACTTTTAGTTGCGAAGCAGAAAGTCTGATTTTTCAGTTAGGCCTTCGTTAATCAAACGTTTGAATCTATCCTAATTGACCTTTTATCACCAAGAATATAGCCTTTAGGCAGATTCAGTGTGGTAAAAGGTTTATCTTGTCTTTTTTTATCACATCTTTTCCATCCTATTTTTACTCTAAGTTGCGTGTTTGCTCGCATTTTTTATCAATAGCCATTGATAAATGTGAATATTATGTTAACAATCATTACAGGTCAGACCTCTTTGGGTCGGTAGTGAATAATCTAACTATATTTCATTTTGCTTTTAGCAGGAGCGACCATGAATCAACATTCCCACCATGGTGAAAAAACATATCCAACAAAAGAAAGGATCGCCATTGTGAGTGGTTTACGCTTACCATTTGCAAAGCAGTCTACCGCATATCAAGGGATTGCAGCTGTTGACTTAGGCAAAGCGGTTGTTGCCGAGTTATTAGCGCGTAGTGACTTAGATAAAAACCTAATTGAACAACTTGTTTTTGGGCAAGTTGTTCAAATGCCAGAAGCCCCTAATATTGCGAGGGAAATAGTCCTTGGAACGGGAATGAGTGTCTCAACAGATGCTTATAGTGTATCTCGTGCCTGCGCAACAAGCTTTCAAGCGATCGTTAATGTAGCTCAAAGTATGATGGTAGGGGATATCTCTGTTGGGGTTGCTGGTGGTGCTGACTCATCCTCTGTTCTTCCTATCGGGGTATCGAAAAAATTAGCAGCGACCTTATTAGCATTAAGCAAAGCTAAATCTGTTGGGCAAAAACTGTCACTAATAGCAAAATTACGCTTAAAAGACCTACGGCCTGTTGCGCCGGGGGTTGCAGAGTACTCCACAGGGCTTCGCATGGGGGATACTGCTGAACAAATGGCTAAAAGCTATCATATCAGTCGGGAACAACAGGATGAACTCGCGCATCGTTCGCATTTATTAGCGGCAAAAGCATGGGAAAATGGTGCTTTAAATGATGAGGTTATGACGGCATATATGCCGCCTTTTAAACAAGCCTACTCACAAGATAATAATGTTCGCGCTAATTCAGTTCTATCATCATACGCTAAGCTAAAACCTGCGTTTGACCGTAAGCATGGCAGTGTCACTGCGGCTAATAGTACACCACTGACTGATGGCGCAGCAGCAGTATTAATGATGACAGAGTCACGAGCAAAAGCACTAGGTTACACCCCTTTAGGTTACATTCGCAGTTATGCCTTTGCTGCAATTGATGTATGGGAAGACATGCTATTAGGCCCATCTTATGCCACACCCATTGCATTGAAACGGGCAGGGCTGTCTTTACAAGATTTATCTTTGATTGATATGCATGAAGCTTTTGCTGCACAAACGCTGGCGAATATACAAATGTTTGGTAGCCGTAAGTTTGCACAAGAAAAACTAGCAATGAGCAATGCAATTGGTGAAATTGATATGGATAAATTTAATGTGTTGGGCGGCTCTATTGCTTATGGGCATCCTTTTGCGGCAACAGGGGCGCGGATGGTTACGCAAACTTTAAATGAGCTGCGTAGACGGGGTGGTGGTTTTGGGTTGACCACTGCATGTGCGGCTGGTGGTTTAGGTACTGCAATGATCTTAGAGGTGGAATAATGACACAAAATTCTACTACTGAATTGGCGATAGGGGCTATTCAACCCGCGTTTAAATTAGAAATTTACAATGAAAATGTTGGGGTTATTTTCATTGATGTGCCTGAAGAAAAGGTCAATACATTAAAAGCTGAATTTGCTGAACAATTCCTTGCCATTTTACAAAAAGCACAATCCACTTCGGGGTTAAAAGGTTTAGTCATTACCTCAGGGAAAAAAGACAATTTTATTGCTGGTGCGGACATCAGCATGATTGCGAATTGTGAAACTAAAGCGCAAGCAAGCGAGTTGTCAAAGGAAGGCCATACATTATTTGATAAAATTGATAATTACCCTTTACCTATTATTGCCGCTATTCATGGTGCATGTTTAGGTGGTGGGTTAGAGCTTGCATTGGCTTGCCATGCTAGGGTTTGTTCGAATGATAGTAAAACCAAGCTAGGGGTGCCTGAAGTACAATTAGGGCTATTGCCTGGCTCAGGTGGAACCCAACGATTACCTCGGTTAATCGGTATCCCACATGCTTTGGATTTAATGCTAACAGGTCGGCAATTAGGTGCAAAACAAGCACTAAAAATGGGGTTAGTGGATGACGTTGTGCCGCAATCCATATTGTTAGATGTCGCGGTTAACATGGTTAAAAAAGGGGGCATTAAACGTCCTGCTATTCATTGGCAACAACGGTTATTAAGCAGCCGATTACTGCGTAATAAAGTGTTTCAAAATGCCAAGCAAAAAGTATTAAGTAAAACAAAAGGCCATTATCCTGCACCTGAAAAAATAATTCATGTTGTGAAAACAGGGATGAATAAAGGCTTGAAAGCTGGGTATGCAGAAGAGGCGAAAGCTTTCGGCGAACTGGTGATGACACCAGAGTCGGCTGCATTGCGTAGTTTATTTTTTGCCGTCACTTCATTGAAAAATGAATCCGGTGCACAAGCCAACCCATTGCCAATTAATAAAGTGGGGGTATTGGGTGGTGGCCTCATGGGGGGAGGGATAGCTTACGTTAGTGCATTTCAGGGGAAATTACCTGTCCGTATTAAAGATATTTCAGAGAAAGGTGTTGCCCAAGCACTACGTTATAGCTGGGATCTACTCACTCAGAGGGTAGTTAAGCGGCGGTTATTAGCACGAGAACGAGCGGCTGTAATGGCTAAAATATCAGGGACGTTAAGTTATCAAGGGCTTGAAAACTCAGATATCATTATTGAAGCTGTTTTCGAAGATTTAGCATTAAAGCGAAAAATGGTTACTGATGTTGAAAAAATGTCGGCCAAACAAACAATTTTTGCATCTAATACATCATCATTACCTATTCATCAAATTGCGGCTAATGCAGCACACCCTGAAAAGGTTATTGGTTTACATTATTTTAGCCCAGTCGATAAAATGCCGCTGGTGGAAGTGATCCCTCACCAGCAGACGGATGAAACAACCATAGCGACAGTGGTTGCCTTTGCGAAACGCCAAGGTAAAACGGCGATTGTTGTCGGGGACGATGCCGGTTTTTATGTGAACCGGATTTTAGCGCCTTATTTATGTGAGGCAGCTCAATGTCTTGTTGAAGGTGAGTCTATTGAACAAATCGACCGCGCTTTGGTTGAGTTCGGTTTCCCTTTGGGGCCTTTTAATTTGCTGGATGAGGTCGGTATTGATGTCGGAACCAAAATTTTACCTATTTTAGTCGAGCGCTTTGGTGAGCGTTTTAATGCACCTGATTTACTTGATAAAGTTGTCAAAGACGGGCGTAAAGGTAAGAAAAACAGCAAAGGGTTTTATGAATACGGTCATTCTTCAAGCAAACTGTTGTTTTGGAAAAAAAACAGCAAACGGCAAGTGGATAAAACCATTTATTCACTAATAGGGGTAACGCCAAACAGCCGATTGAGTAAAGCGGATATTGCACAGCGTTGCGTTATGATGATGCTCAATGAGGCGGCCCGTTGCTTAGATGAAAATATCATTCGAAATGCACGTGACGGTGATGTAGGGGCTGTATTTGGTATTGGTTTCCCACCTTTTTTTGGTGGCCCATTTAGGTATATGGATAGCTTAGGTATCGCTAAAACGGTAGAAACATTACGTTCTCTCGCCGCACGTCATGGTGAGAAGTTTCAACCTTGTGAGCTATTGTGTGAAATGGCTGAAAAAAACCATACTTTTTTCTCAGTTAACACTGATAAGTAGCTTCGCTTACATGATGGGATAACGATTACTGAATTATGGCTTTCCCCGTGGTGTAAAAATATTTTTAAAATTAATAAGATAATAATATAAACCTGATACTAATACGTTTTGCTTGGTGTCAGGTTTTTTATTATGCATGTCATACCCTTTATTTTCCAATGGGCTTTATCACAAAAGTTAGGCTAAAAGAGGCAAGTTTATTTTTGGGGGCATAAGGTGAGAGGTGTTAATTACCTAATGGGTGGTAGAGATAGTATAAGGTGATTTATAACCGATTGTTTTTAAGATATAACTTTTTTTTATGCATATTTTTCAGATAAAACATCAACAAAAATCTACCCAAATCATTTTCTTTGCTGGCCATTTCATGCAGAATCACACTTTACCCCAACTGATGGTTATTTTTACAACAATTACCTTAACAAAAAGAATAGTCACTTTAATTAAGTAGGCTACTCAGATGGTGGATTATGCAAGTTTATATTATGCGTCATGGCGATGCAGCGATACAGGCAGCAAGCGACGCTGCTCGCCCATTAACACAAAAGGGAAAAGATGAGTCAGTTTTAATGGCTCAGTGGTTACAAAATCAAGGGGTCAAAATTGATTGTGTATTGGTGAGCCCTTATTTAAGGGCAGAGCAAACACGTGAAGTGGTTAGCCAACATCTTAACATACCAAGCAAATTTGAAGTGTTAGAGCAATTGACACCAGGAGGGAATGCCGTTTTTGTTGCTGATCATATCCGTGATCTTGCGGTGCTCGGTGCCAATGCTATATTAGTTGTTTCTCACTTGCCATTGGTGGGTTATTTGGTGTCTGAATTGTGCCCACACAAAGAACCACCAATGTTTACCACATCAACTATTGCTTGTATTGAAATTGATGTGGCACACCAGAAAAGTCACGTTGAATGGATGTTGAGCCCATCGCAATTATTATTTGCAAAGTAAAATATAATATGAGCGCTTAACGACGAGCGCTCTCCATCGTTTCTATAAGTAATAATAGAGCAGCATTTCCCCCCCATTCTTTAGGGGCTTGGTGAAAAGCAATAATATCAGGGTGCTGTGCAAGCCATAATGGTGTTTGTTGTTTTAAAACGTGTTTCCCATGACCATGCATGATACAAGCACAATAAACATTTTCACGTTTACAGGCGGCAATCAAAGCGCCAATTTCTTGTTTCGCTTCCATTTGTGTTAGGCCATGCAAGTCTAAAAATAATTCAGGGACGTAGTCACCACGCCGCAATTTTTTTAGTTCATAAGGGTTAGAATCTGGCCTTAAATAACGGGTTGGGCCTTCCTCTTGTAGCTGAGGCTGAAATTCATCCGAAAAATAAAATGAAGCATCAACTTGCTCTTGGATAACCTTCTTACTTGAGGGTTGGGTTACTTTTGCTCGAATAGGCGCGTGTAGGACTTGGTCCTGACGAATTTTTTTTGCGCCATTAATGGCTTCTTTAAAGAGACGAATATCTTCATCTTCAAGTCCAAATTTGTTTTTCATAATTTTAATAACATTTTGGCGATTAATCTTTCTGGTCGTTAGTGTAACCCATTTTTTCGGTCAATGGAGACAATTGCAAATTATTGGTGTTATGTAACAAATTTATAACCTTTTATCGAGTAAGCATTGACAACAGGGGGGTAGCTAGTCTAATTGTATATACATATCTATACTTTCATTAATGAAATGAATAAAACCGACGTTGGCAACAATAGGAAAAGCTAATGGTATTTAAAACTCTCCCGCAAGATATAGTTTGGCGTAATGGCCGCATTGCAACAATGAGTACAGGATCAGCAGCACCGTATGGGCTAGTCGAAAATCATGATTTAATTGTTCGTGATAAGCAAATTATTGCCATTGTCCCTACTAAAGATACTGAAATTAACGACTGCCAAATTATTGATGTTAAGGGTAGGTTAATTACCCCTGGTTTAATTGATTGCCACACTCATTTAGTTTTTGGTGGTGACCGTGCCGCGGAATGGGAACAAAGAATGAATGGCGTTTCCTATGAAACCATTAGTGCTCAAGGAGGTGGAATAAACTCCACTGTCCGTGAGACACGAAAAATGAGTGAGGACGCGTTGTTTTGCCGTGCTAAACCGAGGCTCGAAGCATTAATTCGCGAGGGTGTGACGGCAATTGAAATGAAGTCAGGCTATGGCCTTGATTATGAAAATGAAGAGAAACAATTAAAAGTTGCTAAGCGCTTAGCCGCGGAATATCCAATTTCAGTGAGTTCAACATTGTTATCTGCACATACTGTGCCTGAAGAATACAAAGGCCAGTCTGATGAATACATTGAATTAATTTGTCAAAAAATCATGCCCGAGCTGTGGAAAAAAGGTCTATTTGATGCCGTTGATGTATTCTGTGAAAGCGTTGGTTTTTCTCTTAAGCAAAGTGAAAAGTTATTTGCCGCCGCTCAGCAGTTGGGTATCCCAGTAAAAGGCCATGTTGAACAACTATCAAATTTAGGTGGCAGCGAATTGGTTGCTCGCTACCATGGTCTATCTGTTGATCATATTGAATATTTAGATCTTGAAGGAATACGTGCGCTAAAAGCGAGCGGGACAGTTGCAGTATTATTGCCAGGTGCTTTTTATTTTCTAAGAGAAACTAAACTGCCACCTATTGAATTATTACGCGAACACCAAGTTCCGATGGCTGTTTCAACCGATTTTAACCCAGGAACAAGCCCATTTGCATCATTACGTATGATTATGAATATGGCGGCTGTGTTATTTAAGTTAACACCAGAAGAAATTTGGGCAGGCGTGACCCGCCATGCTGCAAAAGCGTTAGGGCGAGAAGATACTCATGGGCAATTAGCGCCGGGGTTTATTGCCAATTTTGTGGTGTGGAATGCGCAAGAACCTGTGGAAATGATATATGAGCAAGGCAGTAACCCCTTGTATTTACGAGTATATGAAGGGGAAATTACCCACCGTAATCCATAATCTTGGTCAGTATTAATATAAAAAATCATTTAAATTGAGCTAATAATAGCCATAATTAATAATATATTGGTTGCTGTATGTAATGTATGTATTCATTATGTATAGCAACTCTATGATTATTTTTGTTTGTTGTTATTAAAATCTCATCGCGTATTTATACCGTTAATGGGGTATTAAATGTGATGCTTTTATTCACGACTGTCAGGATAAAAAATGCCCGATAGTACTAAGCTAAAGTTACATTTTGTGACGTAAAATAGCCTATACATCCTTCAGATTTTAATGATTAAATTGGAAAACACTGTGACAGCCAATAAAAAAGATAAATCAGGAACGCCAGTTCCCTTATATTTGCAAGTTAAGCAGTCTATTATTGAGAAAATTCACACTGCACAATGGCAGGCAAATGACCGTATTCCATCTGAAGCTGAGCTAGTCTCCCAATTTCAATGTAGCCGAATGACAGCAAACCGTGCTGTCCGTGAATTAACAGCTGAAGGGTTATTAGTTCGCTTGCAAGGCGTTGGGACTTTTGTTGCAGAGCCTAAGGGGCAATCCGCATTATTCGAAATACACAGCATAGAAGCGGAGATCCTTGCGAGGGATCATAAATATAGTTGCCGTATAATTAAGCTTGAAGAAATACAAGCGTCATCAGCATTGGCGAGTGAACTTAATATTAGTCTAGGAGCCCCTGTTTTTCATTCTATCATTGTACATTTAGAAAATGATGTCCCTGTTCAAATCGAAGATAGGTATGTTAATGCTCTAGCGGCGCCTGATTACTTACAGCAAAACTTTTTATCTATTACTCCCCATGATTATTTATCTCAGGTCGCACCATTGACCCAAGGTGAGCATATTGTGGAAGCGATCGAGGCAGATGAGCGGGCTGCAAGGTTATTGCAAATTAATGTAGGTGCATCCTGCTTGCTGATTACTCGTCGTACTTGGTCTCAGTCATTTATAGTCACCAGTACAAAATTATTGTTCCCCGGTCATCGTTATAAACTCAAAGGCAGTTTTTCCTCTTAGTTTTCATTAAAAAATAGGCGGGGTTGTATTAATACAAATTTCCGCTTTGCGCCTTACACACTCTCTCCATCACGTTTTTTTTGTTTTTTTCATGTAAAATTATTGTGAATTTAATGTGATCTCATAGGCAAATTTAGAATAAAAAAGTATAGAACAATAAATACATAAGATAATTATCTTGTTGTTTTTTAATGAAAACCCTCTTTTTTATATAAAAATAATTTAATTTTTATGTTAAAAAATTGATTGATCGTACATGTATATACAACTATATCTATAGAAAGATAGAGTGAGTATCCAATGAATCGATAAATAGAGGGTATACAAGTGACAGCACTTAATAATAAATATAGAAATATCGAAATTAGGGCGCCGCGTGGTAATTCATTGAGTGCAAAAAGCTGGCTGACGGAAGCGCCACTACGTATGTTAATGAATAACCTTGACCCCGATGTTGCAGAAAATCCCCATGAATTAGTTGTATATGGTGGTATTGGTCGTGCGGCACGTAATTGGCAATGTTATGACCAAATCATTGAATCTTTGAAACAACTCGAAAACGATGAAACTTTACTTGTTCAGTCCGGTAAACCTGTCGGGGTGTTTAAAACTCACGCTAATGCTCCACGCGTTTTAATTGCTAATTCGAATCTTGTGCCTCATTGGGCCAATTGGGAGCATTTCAACGAACTGGATGCCAAAGGTTTGGCGATGTATGGGCAAATGACCGCAGGAAGTTGGATTTATATCGGCAGCCAAGGGATTGTCCAAGGTACTTATGAAACATTCGTTGAAGCTGCTCGTCAGCATTTTAATGGTGACTTAACTGGTCGTTGGGTATTAACGGCGGGGTTAGGTGGAATGGGGGGCGCTCAGCCATTAGCCGCAACACTTGCAGGGGCTTGTTCACTGAATATTGAATGTCAACAAAGCCGCATTGATTTTCGCCTAAGAACGCATTATGTCGACGAACAAGCCACTGATCTCGATGATGCATTAGCACGTCTTAAAAAATATACCTCAGAAGGCAAAGCCATTTCTATTGCACTGTGTGCAAATGCTGCTGAAATTTTACCTGAATTAGTTAAACGTGGTGTGAAGCCAGACATGGTTACCGACCAAACCAGTGCCCATGACCCACTCAATGGTTATTTACCCATTGGCATGAGTTGGGAAAAATACCGAGAACTCAGTGTCAAAGAGCCACAAGCCACTGCCTTAGCGGCAAAGAAATCCATGGCAGAACACGTTAAAGCCATGTTGGCATTCAAGAAACAAGGTATACCCACATTTGATTATGGCAATAATATTCGCCAAATGGCGCTGGAAATGGGGGTGAAAGATGCCTTTGATTTCCCTGGTTTTGTTCCTGCCTATATTCGCCCTCTATTTTGTCGTGGCGTTGGCCCATTCCGTTGGGTTGCGTTATCAGGAGATCCCGAAGATATCTACAAAACTGATGCTAAAGTTAAACAATTATTACCTGATGATAAGCACTTACATCGTTGGTTGGATATGGCACGTGAGCGGATCAGCTTTCAAGGGTTACCGGCGCGTATTTGTTGGGTTGGTTTAGGGGACAGAGCTAAATTAGGCTTAGCCTTTAATGAGATGGTCAGAAGTGGTGAGGTTTCCGCCCCAATTGTTATTGGTCGTGATCATTTAGATTCTGGCTCAGTTGCTAGCCCAAACCGTGAAACAGAAGCGATGAAAGACGGC
>NZ_JBIXLP010000082.1:0-1530 GCF_053543535.1 Providencia sp. AGC89 | reverse complement strand
AAATTTCTTTAGCTAAACTATGACACAGTTTATGATCCGTCTTATTCACCAATTTAGACATGAAACCGATGTTGCTGATCAAGTTAACATTAGCTCCCGTAGATTCTATCAATTCAATTAACTCTGGTAGCCGTGTTAAATATTTTAGTGTTGAATGAAAATCCACTTGAGCAGGCGGAACTGGCGTCATTAAAATATCTGCCGCAGCAATTGCATTTGATAAAAATGCATCAAGGTGAGGCCCACTATCAATAAAGATAAAATCATAATCTTTTTTAACTTTATTGATAATATTCTCTCGCAGAACAGTATAGATATTATGACCTGGTAAATGCTCTGCACACAATAATTCCCATTGAGAGGCAATAAATGCATCTTCAATAGATGCAGGGATCACATCAACGCCTTGAATCACTGAAGGTAAAACAAATTCATTTAGCAATTCTTCTCGAGTCACATTCTGTAGCATAGCTTGAGCTGCAGTAGTATCAACCACGCCGATTGATTGCATATGATCTAAAAACATAGTAGCTGATGATTGAGGGTCAAGATCTATTACTAAAATCCTAAGATCTTCAAATATGAGATGAGGATGCGTACGCAATGCATGAGCCAACGATACTGTACTGACCGTTTTTGAGACCCCCCCTTTCAAATTTCCAACAAAAAAAGTGAATGCATCAGGGTAACGATCACGGTACTTAGGGACACCACGATGATGATAAATATCGACAATATTTTGGATTGTCATCGCGTACTTTAATGCAGTTCCTGCTTGCCTTTTCTCAAATACGTATCCCGCATTTTCCATTTCATTAACAGCGTAATCGACGCTAGCGCGAGTCAGCTTAGGCAATTTAGCGACGGCTGCTTTAGAGTAAACTTGGTAATAAGCGGTTTCATTCAGTTCCTCTTTTTGAGATTGAACTTGTTCAGTCAACGATTGCAATAATCTGACAGAGCGACTCGCAATTTTGTTGAACTGATTATTTGCTCTAACCATACCAGTTTATCTCCTTATGCAGCATTCTTAATTAGGATGCATAATCCTACATAAGCTTAGTATTGTAAACAATCTTTTGCTAATTATTTTTCCCCACAGCTTTAAAATAGCATAACCCAATGATATTAAAGAATATTAAATAAAATAAAAATAAGATTTCAATCTGAAATCACCAATTTAAATTCTAAATTCCAAATGAAATTAAAAATGTGAGAATTAAATTTTATTAAATATACTAATGACACAGCCCTATCCTTAATTAGTATTTTTACTCATCTTGTACTAAAAACAGCATTAATGAATATCATTATCAAATAGAAAAAGACGAATAAAATTGCAATTTATTCAATTTCGAAAATAATTAACGCTTTTATCTGTAAATTTCCTGCTATTTTTCAATAAATATAGGGGGAAGAAATATAATTCAGGTAGAGTAATGGGAACACTTAATCCCATTAGCGAAATGAAATATCAAAATGTAACATGGCATCAAGCGTAAAAATTTTTGTATAAACGTCGGTTGAACT
>NZ_JBIXLP010000081.1:0-8856 GCF_053543535.1 Providencia sp. AGC89 | reverse complement strand
TGTGTCACTCAGAACCTCGGCTGACGTTTAGTCTTAAAGACCAAGCTTATTTTTTAACACTTCATACGGTGTTTTACCAGCATGAGCTGAGTGGGGGCGATGACAATTATAAAATGCCTCCCATTCAGCTAATTTTTCGTGTAAATCGACATCATCCTTATAATCGATTAATTGATAAAATTCCTGTTTATCTGTTAAATGAGAACGCTCTACTTTCCCATTCAATCTGGGGGTAGCTGGCTTAATATAGACATGCTCCATCCCTAGATCATGAATATGCCAATTAAATTTCGATTGGAATTCGTGCCCATTATCCGTTCTAATCGTTTTGATTCTAAAGGGAAATTTATTTACAACATAATTAATAAAATCAATAGCATTAGCCTGATTGTGCCTTTCATAAATTTTAAGTGCTCTGATCCGTGTCGCATCATCAATTGCTGTATATTGAAAACGTTTAATTCGTTGTCCATCAGGCGTATTAAAAAATAAAAACTTCACATCAACCTGAACATGGTGCCCTGGCACTTGTTTCTGATAACGTTTAAATAGTGGTTTAGAGCGACTTCGCTGATTTTGGGGAAGTTGGTTTAATTTGTTTCTGAGCAATACATAATAGCAGCCAGAGCGTGATATTTTGATGTTATGAAACCGTAGAAGATACCAAGCGATACGTTGGGGACCAAAATGGTAAGTCGTACGCAGATAAATAACCAGCTCTTCGATGTGTTTTGCAACTCTTCTGGTTGGATTTTCAGGGCAGGGTTTATTGTTGATTAATCCTTTCTCGCCATCTCGTTCATAAGCTCTTTTCCAAGTATAAAAAGTTTCTCTACTGATCCCAAAATGACGACAAGTTTTAGCAATATTTTTGCTCTCACGGGCATGATTTAAGATTTTTGTTTTATGTGCAATATCTCGTTTAGCTTTAATGTTCATGGTTAGGAAATTCGATTAACAGTTTAATGAGTTAATAACGATATGTTTCGTCATCAGAGTCTACTAAAAGGTCTCTATCGTATTTAAACTTAACCTTGCTAACGCGTAACCGCACTATTTTTAACCAAAAACTGAAATGATAGGCACACTGATCCTAGGCTGCGGTTTGTAACCATCGCTTTTTAGCCATTTTATCCCGCCTTTCTGACAGTAAAGTGACCGCGTGTAGGCCTTTTTCGGCACTCATAAACCGCAGTCGGTTTCCGCATAAAATACATTGGTACGGATCCGTGTTTAAAAATCCTTTGGTCAGGGCTGCAAACCCCGGTTTTTCAGGCACGTTAGGATGAATCATGTCCAACGCGTCATACACTTTAGGTAATAAGTGCCCACGTTTGCGATTGGCTAAAAAACCGTAATAGCGGATCATTTTAAAATGGCGAGCTGGGATATGACTGACATAACGTCTTATCATTTCTTCTTGGGATAAAATTTGTCGCCGATGTTGCTGGCTGTGGTGATCATAATAATGATGGAGCACGGTGCCGCCGCTGTAGTGTTTCAATTGAGAGGCCGAGATAGGCGGACGTTTTAAGTAACGCCCTAGATATTTGACGTTGTGCCACGCGCCTCGGGTTTTCTTAGCAAAATGGAGTTTCCAATAACGTTGAAACTGGGCATTGAGGTAACGACACCACGTTGGGTAATCGCGAATATGCCCGAAACCAGGCAATTTATTCGGTTGTAACTGAACATAGTTGTCTCGAAGGAGCCGAATAACGGCACTGCGCCAGACTTTTTCGACGTCTTTCTTTTTAAAGAAAATCGGCTTCCAGGTGTCGTATTTGGTGAGACCGCCTCGGGTGACGGATAAATGAATGTGGGGATGTTGATTGAGTTGGCGACCATAGGTGTGCAGTGCACAAAAAATGCCAATGTCGAGTCCAAGGCGTCTAGCGTATTTGAGCATAGCACGGGTGGCACAGCGAAAGAGTTGGTTGAGCAAGGCCCAGTTGTTATTGAAAAAAGGCCAAAGCAAGTGCGGCATCGTGAGAGTGATATGTTGCCATTCGCAATCTGGCAAAATATGCCGTTGTTGGGCGATCCACTGTTCGGTGCCTTTGAGCCCACACGCACTGCAAGCTTTGGATTTACAGGTTTGACAAAAGAAGCGCGAATGCGTGCATTCAGGAGAAGAACAGCAATAACGTCGAACGCCCATCGCGCAGGTGCTACAGGCGAGCATCTTTTCAACACAGAGGAGTTGCCATTCATCGACAGGGTTGTTATCAATGAAGCGGTTCCATCCGTCGTCATATTGAAATAGCAGTTTAGTGGGTCTGGGAATATACATGAAGCAGAGTATAAAAGACGAGAAGAGAGTTGCCTAGAAATAGAGCGGCTTTGCCGCGATGCTCACGCCAAAGGCGTGCTTATGTTCTTTCCATACGTAAACAATCGATGAATTATTTCCTGTCATGCCATACTTTTTACAATCAAAAGTTCCTGATGTTCCTGATGTTGCTGATTTCGCTGAGGCATTTGGGATATACACTGTAGTCATAATAGAGCGCCTAACCTTGACAAAATTTTCGATATAACGTCGAGCAGTAGATTCATTGTCTAATAAATTACTACAATCTATCTGATCTATAGTAAAATATCTCACATATTCTCCATTGGAGTATAAAATGGAAATATAAACCGAATCTTTTCTATGGCACCCACCGCACTTATCTCCAGGCCAATCTCCTTTATAATAAAAAAACGTTACTTGGATCCCCTACATATATAGCAGAACCACTCTTTCCATCCGAAGATAAATCAACATTAAAATCCGCAAAACAAATAGAAGTATAAAATCCCAACACAGAAAAGATCAAAATTTTAATCATATATAAAAACCTCTAATAAATATTTTTTTTCTGGCTATTAAGCATTAATTATTCGTACGACAGCGTAAAGCCAGCTACGGAGCTAAATTCACCGGCAGTGATAGTTTTAATATCATCAGCATTACCCATTAAATGCGCCGAAAAATGCAGAGTGTTATTACCATCCTGAATATTTTGGAATGGAGTTAGTGTACCTAACGTAATTACATTCCCGCCACCATTTGTAATTTGCACGCCTGCTCCGTGCCAGTACCAACGATACCTAACGTTTTATTTGACTTATCAAATGAAGCTGCTGCACCACTAAATGTTAATTGAACGCCTTTCTTTACGTCAGTTACATCACAATTTTCTAAAGAGATGTCAAAAGTACGTGGAGTAGATTTACCACCATTAACTAAAGCCATATTTGATATTTGTCCAAACTCAACAGTTTGATCAATTGAATTTGGTGCAATAGAACATGGTACATCAATAATAGAGCCTTTAAAATTCACTTTTCCATGGCCCATATCTGCTGCAAAAATAGAGGTGCTCATAGCACTAGAAACTAGTGCTAATAAAAATATTTATTCATATATTCCTAGATTATTTACAAAATTTTCAAAAGTTTTTATTTTTGTGAAAATGTTTAAATTACGATGGTTATTAAAAGTAGGTAGTATCGGAAGATGCAATTATTGATTTCAATAATATTGGGTTATCAGAATTCCCATCCTCCATTTCAACTAAAATATATTTAATTATTTTTTCAAGTGGAACATTTAAAATAAATGATAAATTAAATAACGTACTCAAAGAAATTTTATTAACTCCACGTTCATATCGAGACATCTGTTGTTGTGATATATTTAATTTTTTTGCTAGTTCATCTCCTGTCATTCCACGTTCTCTTCTAATTCTCTTAATAATTTTTCCGCAATAAGTGGAAATTTCATTTTCGTGACTAATAATTATATTTTTTTTAATTTGCATGTTTATTATTACTTCCAAAAAAATAAAAATGATTATCTATTATTAATTGTCCATAAATGATTAGCTGTTTTTTTAATTAACACAATTATAAAAATTAAATAATTAAAAGTAAAACTCCTTTAATTGAACCGTATATTAAGTATCAAATTGTTACAACTTTTACTAAATAGTGATAAAACTTTAAATATCAATTAATTATAAAAAAACATCAGTTTAATTGTTTTTTATCCACTCGAAAATGGATAAAAAAAAATCAATATTTTAATCTAAAAATAAACTAAAAATAGATATTTAACGTTGAAATTTACGAAAATTAATAATTTGACTTAAATGTTTGCAAAAAAAACAAAAAAGAAACACAACACGCATTTATTGGGTTTTTTATTTAATGAAAAAAGCTTAATAAAATAATAATAATCATTATTTTTCAAATAATTACCTTCAAACTCTATTAGAGCGTTAATGGTTAGGGAAATGGATGAATTGTTTAACGGGTCATGTATTCAATCCGGTGTGTATCCTGTAATATAGGTAATTTACCGGAAAATAGTCATGACTAAAGTCGATGTAAGGTGCGCATTTTGTCTACAAACTTCCTCAGTGAAAAAACATGGATTAGGGAGTACTGGCAACCAACATTATCGTTGCCAAGACTGCAGCCGAAGCTTCCAACTCGATTATGAATATCGAGCCTGCCAACCCGGAACTCAAGATAAAATTATCGACCTAACGATGAATAATGCAGGTATTCGTGATACTGCCAGGGCTCTTCATATCAGCATTAATGCTGTTGTTCGTACTTTAAAAACTCTCGCCTAATCAGGTAACTTCTTTACCCCTTGATAATTTGCACATTGAACTCCTTTGCAAGGTTGATGAATAGTAGTCTTTTGTCGCTAATAAGAGGCAACAACGCTGGCTCTTATATGCTTGGGAGCCCCGTCTAAAACGGATTATTGCTCATATATTTGGTCGTCGAAACAAGAGCCCCCTTCGTCAGTTACTGGCTTTACTATCGAGGTTTAATGTGGCTTTTTGGTGCGCGGATAAGTTCAGTGCTTATGAGATATTGTCCAAACAAAAATATGTGGTAAGTAAGTTTTATACACAACGAATAGAAAGAGAGAATTTGAACTTGAGAAACCGTTTAAAGCGACTTAACCGTAAGACTTTAGGTTACTCAAAGTCACCAGAAATGCATGACAAAATCATCGGCACATTCATAGAGCGTGAATACTATCTATTATTATGATGATCTCTATATTGAATACACCCCCCTTTTTCTGTACTCATAAACCGCGGTCGGTTCCCATATATGTTAATGATGATAAACTTCATTTCTCAATAACACATTAATTTTATTTGGTTTTTAAAGACCAACAACTTCCACCATACAATGTAGAGCCAACGATTTCTTCCCATATACCATGTTCGATGAGTAAGTGTTTAACCGATTGAAATTCGATAGCGCTTAAAACGCATTCCTTGAAGTGGCATAGTTAATTTGGCCACCTGAGTAGAGGTGATATTCTTACCTCAATAACATCACAGGTGAGCACATGGTTAAGCAATATTCCGCAGAGTTTAAACTCGAAGCTGCTAAAATGGTCGTTGACCATCATTACTCCGTGGCGAAAGCCGCACAGGCAATGGGCGTGAGCCTGGCCGCACTTAATCGCTGGGTTAAAAAGCTGCGATTAGAACGTCAAGGTAAAACACCAACAGGGCTCCCACTTACGCCTGAACAGATTGAACTTCGTGAGATGAAAAAAAAGATACAACGCCTTAAAATGGAAAACGAAATTCTAAAAAACTGCCTACATGTCACAACATCCCCCATCTGACTAGAAACACATAACGATCTATACTCTACATTAACCGGATAGTGGTCGTACGCCTTTTGGAGACATAAATCCCGTCAAAAAACCTGACCCAGGGAAAGCTGCGGACCCGATGTTGGTGACATAGACCCCGTTTAGGAAAGTGATTAATCCGAGTTCCCCATCCGGTATTTACCATTAAGTCGAGGTCATCATGTCGAAATTACAACCAAAATCCCAATCGCTTCCCGTCATCAACCCCAATGCTGCGGGGATTGATATCGGTGGACGCTTTCACGTTGTCGCAGTTCCTCCAGAGTGCTGTGACGAACCAGTCCAAACCTTCAAAGCATTCACTGGCGATATTCATAACATGGCTCATTGGTTAGCTAAGTGTGGCATAACGACCATTGCCATGGAGTCCACGGGAGTATATTGGGTACCTGTGTATGAAATTCTGGAAGAGCATGGTTTTGAGGTTGTCCTTTCCAATGCACGTGATACCCGAGCCGTTCCTGGAAGAAAAACCGACGTGGGAGATGCGCAATGGATCCAACGACTTCATGCATGTGGTTTGCTCAAAGCCAGTTTTAGACCCGAAGCGATCATTGCTGAGCTTCGTGCGTATATGCGTGTGAGAGAACGCCTTTTGGACTATGCAGCTGCGCATATTCAACATATGCAAAAAGCACTCACTTATATGAATATCCAATTGAGTATTGTGGTTTCGGATATCTCTGGCGTCACGGGTATGAAGATTGTTAGAGCTATAGTCGCAGGAGAGAAGAACCCAAATGTCTTGGCAAAATTAAGAGATCCACGTTGTAAAGCGGACGAACAAACGATTAGTGCAGCACTAAACGGAAATTATCAGCCAGAACATTTATTTGCACTTCGTCAGGCTGTTCTTATGTATGATGCCTATCAGTTACGAGTCGATGAATGTGATGTGCAAATTGAATCAGTACTCAACAGGCTTTGCATGGATTCAAGTGAGCCTAAAGAGCCTATTCCCAAACCCAAGAATAGAACCAAACAGCCCAACGCAATGACGTTTGATGTGCGAGAAAAATTGTATCGCTTAATAGGAATAGATCTCACACAAATACATGGCATCGGCTCTTTTCTTGCATTACGACTGATATCTGAATGTGGCACGGATATGAATAAATGGCCAACCGAAAAGCATTTTACATCATGGTTAACATTGTGCCCAGGGTCAAAAATTAGTGGTGGTAAGGTGATGTCGTCCCACTCCCGAAAGAGTAATAATCGAGTTGTCGCTCATCTCAGGCTTGCTGCAACGACGGTGGGTCGGTCAGATACAGCCCTAGGTGCGTTTTATCGAAGACTCTCATCTAGGGTAGGTAAAGCAAAAGCGGTAACCGCGACAGCAAGAAAAATAGCCATACTGTTTTACAATGCAATGAAATATGGAACAAAGTAACAAGATCCTGGCGCTGAATACTATGAGAAGCGGTATAAAGAACGGGTAATAAAAAACCTTAAACGTCAGGCTGAGAGAATGGGGATGTTCTTACAGGCAAAAGAAGAATGTGTTTCTTAGGAAGGCTACGGCGCTCTTAATGTCGGATTCATTGAAGGATTCTCGATAATCGACAAACTAAGAGCGCATTATCCTGTCACAACACTTTGCCAACTTTTTGAACGTCATCGCAGCAGCTATCGTCATTGGCACCTTCGGATGAAAAATGCCATACCGGATGGGGAACGAGCGATTAAACGCAGCTTAGTTAAAGACGCTTGGAACTTAAGCGGGGGCTCTGCTGGCGCAAGGACTCTCGCCACGATAGTGACGACTCAATACGGAGTGAATATGAGCCGTTACCTTGCCGGTAAGTTAATGAAAGAACTTGGAATTACGAGTTGCCAGCACGTAAAATATCGCTATAAACGCGGAAGTAAAGAACATGTCGACATCCCTAATTTACTCGACCGCCAATTTGCTGTTACCTCCCCCAATCAAGTGTGGTGTGGCGATGTTACGTATATTTGGACAGGAAGGCGATGGGCTTATCTGGCTGTTGTGTTAGACCTCTTTGCCCGAAAACCTGTTGGTTGGGCGCTATCCACGTCCCCCGACACAGGGTTGACATTAAAAGTCCTACAAATGGCTTGGGAAATGAGGGGGCAACCAAAAGGGCTGATGTTTCATAGTGACCAAGGGAGTCATTATACCAGCCTTGAATACCGTCAACGATTATGGCGTTATCAAATCACCCAAAGTCTGAGCCGAAGGGGAAACTGTTGGGATAATAGCCCAATGGAGCGATTTTTTAGAAGTTTAAAGTATGAGTGGATGCCTTCAATCGGTTATGAAAGCTTGAAAGAAGCAGAGCGTAGAATTATCGGTTATATCACGGGTTATTACAGCGGCATCAGACCTCACTGGTATAACGGGGGATTGACGCCAAATGAATCAGAGCGACTGTTTTACAAACAGTCTAATAGTGTGGCCAATATTAGTTGACCACTTCACCTCTTCTCCTTTTGGTGAGATCAGAAGATAACCTTCAGGTATGCGAACAGAGGATTGAAACACAGATTTCGTGGATAAACGATAAAATGTAGTGATTGTGTACGCTCGGCGTAATAGGATGAGCAGCTGTTCTGTTGATACCGCCATATATTTATCCTCCTTTATAAATAGAAAATAGGTTATTTTTTCTGATAACGCAGCTGAATTCGACAGACTTGTGAACAACTATAGCCTGTGGCATCGGCGGTTTCACGAATACTCAGCTCTTTGTATTTTCGGTAATAAATCACTTTCTCATGGCGCTCTTTATCTGCCTGCTTTCCTTTGTATTTACCTAAATTTTGGGCACGTTCGATACCTTGTTTTTGTCGTTCAAGGCGACTGATCCAATCTTTTTGTGACATGGCCGTCATCAAATCAATCAACATGGTATTAATGGGCTTGTTGCAAATAATAAATTAGCGTATTTTTTGCCCCATGCCCCATGGCATGTTTCACGCTAAAACCGTCTCCACATTGAATTAGCGACTCATAAAGGCAGAGCGCTCCCGTACACGAAACTCGGGTTCATCACGACGTAGCCATTCATCAAATTGACCTTTATTCAGTTTTTGCAAAGTTTCAATGCCTTGGATTGTCGCCCAGGCCCGCTTAGAGATTTTGACCCCCCCGTTCAGCCAGCATATCACTGACGTTGGCATAACTGAGTGGTGTTGAGCCATACTAA
>NZ_JBIXLP010000080.1:0-11456 GCF_053543535.1 Providencia sp. AGC89 | reverse complement strand
TGTGTCACTCAGAACCTCGGCTGACGTTTAGTCTTAAAGACCAAGCTTATTTTTTAACACTTCATACGGTGTTTTACCAGCATGAGCTGAGTGGGGGCGATGACAATTATAAAATGCCTCCCATTCAGCTAATTTTTCGTGTAAATCGACATCATCCTTATAATCGATTAATTGATAAAATTCCTGTTTATCTGTTAAATGAGAACGCTCTACTTTCCCATTCAATCTGGGGGTAGCTGGCTTAATATAGACATGCTCCATCCCTAGATCATGAATATGCCAATTAAATTTCGATTGGAATTCGTGCCCATTATCCGTTCTAATCGTTTTGATTCTAAAGGGAAATTTATTTACAACATAATTAATAAAATCAATAGCATTAGCCTGATTGTGCCTTTCATAAATTTTAAGTGCTCTGATCCGTGTCGCATCATCAATTGCTGTATATTGAAAACGTTTAATTCGTTGTCCATCAGGCGTATTAAAAAATAAAAACTTCACATCAACCTGAACATGGTGCCCTGGCACTTGTTTCTGATAACGTTTAAATAGTGGTTTAGAGCGACTTCGCTGATTTTGGGGAAGTTGGTTTAATTTGTTTCTGAGCAATACATAATAGCAGCCAGAGCGTGATATTTTGATGTTATGAAACCGTAGAAGATACCAAGCGATACGTTGGGGACCAAAATGGTAAGTCGTACGCAGATAAATAACCAGCTCTTCGATGTGTTTTGCAACTCTTCTGGTTGGATTTTCAGGGCAGGGTTTATTGTTGATTAATCCTTTCTCGCCATCTCGTTCATAAGCTCTTTTCCAAGTATAAAAAGTTTCTCTACTGATCCCAAAATGACGACAAGTTTTAGCAATATTTTTGCTCTCACGGGCATGATTTAAGATTTTTGTTTTATGTGCAATATCTCGTTTAGCTTTAATGTTCATCATATCTGACCTCCGGCTACAATTAGAAAAAACTAATTGTCAACCGAAGTCCAGACTTTCATAAACCAACTTGGCCACGATGTTGTAGACGACTTAAGCGGCTTTAAGAATGTTAATAGGATTTATATCCTTGGCGGAGGGGGGACTTTAATTGAATCTGCAATTCGCAAAGCATGGGCTCATATCGATGCAAGTAAAATTAAATTGCTTGACTCTCCTCAGACTGCCTTAGTTGAAGCTATAGCAGAATTTAATAGGAAATAATTATGAGTACAGAACGGAAAAAATTTACCTTGTATCTGCATCCTGAAAATGACTCAGATAACCATGCTTTGAATGTAATTGAATCCGTTCCGCGCTCACGACGTGGAGAGTTTTATCGAGAAGCTCTAATCTCCGGTATAGCATTAAATCAATTAGATAGCCGCCTGCCAACGTTGTTGGCGGCTCTATTTACCAACGATCTAACCGCCGACGAGATCATAAATGTCGTTGCACAAACTACAGGATGGAAGCCATCTTATGCGAAAATTGAGGATGTAGTTAAAGCAATAACTTCAAACAATATTGAACCTATCTCTGAAGGCATTAAAACACAGACTATTGATCCTAGTGCTCTTGAGATAACAAAGAATAATCTAAAAAATATTCTTTAAGCAGTAAGAAGTTGAACTGTTTTAATTATATTTAATGAATATTGGAATGATATTCATTTAATGTCATTTCAATATTGGAGCAATCTCTTTTTGAGATTAAAAGATAGAAGTTGATAGGGTGATTTATTTAGGTGGTGTTACGCTAAGATTATCCCTTGTTTGACACAAGAAGAAGGTGTTGAAGTTGCAACGTTCTTTCAATCAAAATTGAAATGAATAACTTATGGTTAAAATATCCTAATGATATTAAAGTAATATTCAAATGCATTCATTTAATATCAAAATAAATTATTTTAGTATTGATATACCATTATAGTAATATCAATAATGCAAGGTTTATAAAACCCAAAATAAGGACAACAAATGGATAACAAAATTTACTGGGTTCATGTTCAAGGATTAGAACATCAAGTCGTATTCAAGGAAAATGAACAGATTCAAAGTAACCCCAATTGGTATCGAGCATTGAGAGATGCAAGGGGAAACAATAATGTTTTTGTGACGTGTTTATGCTGTAAGCGTGACACTGTCACTACAAAACGCCGTTTGAAAGTATCTTATTCAACTAAAACGGATAAGTATTGGTTGTCTGCGTGGCCACATACAGGAAGTGAGCATAGCCAGGATTGCAGATATTATTCAGCTTGGACTAATGCTGTCCTTGCAAAAGGCTATAACTCAGATGTTTTGACAACGCATAGCGACAATTCAGTTTCAATAAAGCTGAAAGTCAGTTTAGATACTAAAACAGTGACGAAAAGTGACGATGAGAAAGTATCAAAGTCAGTAACAAGAACAGGGAACTCAAAAACCAGTATCTCTTTACTGGGATTAATTCATTACATGTGGGAAAAAGCTCAAATCAATGTATGGAGACCCGCATTTGATAAAAAACGGCGTTCAGGCTGGCTGGCAAGTCGCTTAGGTAAACAAGCGACTGAGATTAAAGTCGGTAAAACGAAGCTTTCTGATGTTTTGTTGCTCAATGCTTCATCGACAGGGGAGCCGCAAGATAGAAACAAAGAACGTGTAAATAAGGCGCGAGATAATAAACAGCGTTTAGTGATTATTTCCCTTCTTCCAAAAAATTATAAAAAAGCAATGACACAGATTGAAGAAGGCATTTTAGGGCTTTCTAGTCCTTATGGTTTTCCTACATTAGAAATCAGTAAGGATGTATTCAGTCAAACACAACGTAGCTTTGCACGGGAGCTGGCCCATTGGAAAAATGGAAAAAACACCGTGGCCGTGCTCCAAACTGAGCCGCCAGTTAACTATGACCGTACTGAAAAGGGAATGAATGTACCCGCACGTAAAGCAGAAGTTATATCTATGCAATTAATGGCTGTGACTGAACGTTATATTCCCATTGATTCGTCATATGAGGAACGCTTAGAAGAAAAACTCTATGAAGAATCAAGAAGCTTCATTAAACCGCTACGTTATGACTTATCGGAAGGTGTATTACCTGACTTCATTCTAACAGATACAAATGAGGGGTATTCTCCGTTGGAAGTTTTTGGCATGAACCATGAACAATATCTTGAAAGAAAAGATGAAAAAATTCAGTTCTACAATGAACAATACGGTGAAGTGGGTTGGTGGTCATGGGATGCAACAAAGCAAGATACGATCCCTGATTTACCACCCAAAGTCATTAGTGAAGTGTAAGGGCTAAAACAAAAGAGATTGGTATTTGTATAGTTTGAAAAGATAAAGTATATTTATACTGTGTATATATACAGTATTGGTGTGCTATGCAAATTCCTATCTTTGAAAGTTTGATTGCCTGTGGTTTTCCCAGTCCTGCTCAAGATCACATTGAGCGCAGGCTATCCCTCGATGCTGAATTAATTCGATATCCTGAAAGTACTTATTTTCTTCGTGCATCAGGAAATTCGATGAAAGAAGCAGGGGTACTCGATGGCGACCTACTTGTAGTAGAAAGCCATCTCACCCCAAAACAGGGGGATATCGTTGTCGCAGAGTATAACGGGGAGTTCACTTGTAAATACTTACAAATACATCCTGTGCGGGCGCTCATTCCTGCCAACCAAGCATTTGAACCACTATTAATTACGGAAGATATGGATATACAAATATTTGGTGTGGTTCGCTATGCAGTGCATACTTGTCGGTAGATACCATGTTTGCACTTATTGATGTCAATTCCATGTATACCTCTTGCGAAACAGTGTTCAGGCCCGATTTGAAAGGCAAGCCAATTATTTGCCTTTCAAATAATGACGGATGTGTGATTGCGCGTTCTGCATCCATTAAACCGTTTATTCGAATGGGCGCACCTTATTTCGAAATCAAATCGATAATTAAAGAAAAGCAAGTCACTGTCTTTTCGTCAAACTACCCTTTGTACGCAGATTTTAGTAACCGGTTTATCACAGTGGCGTCTAGTTTAGTGCCACAGTTGGAGGTATACAGTATAGACGAGTGTTTTTGCAATTTAACCGGCATGGATGCTCTTTGTTCCTGGCATGAACTTGGCCATCAATTAAAAAATGAAATTCTAAAGTCTGCGCATTTACCTGTGGGGGTTGGAATATCGACAACAAAAACACTCGCAAAACTAGCAAACCATGCAGCAAAAACATGGAAAAAAACGGAGGGAGTTGTAGATTTAAGCTCTCCTATTAGACAAAAGAAACTCATGGCATTAACGCCAGTTAGTGATGTATGGGGAATAGGGCGGAAATTAGCGCTAAAACTAAAACAGCGGGGGATTAAATCTGCACTAGTGTTAAGCCAGTTACCAACAGCTGAAGCTCGTAAAATACATTCGGTCGTGTTGGAACGAACCGTAAGGGAACTGAATGGGGAATCGTGTCTTCAGCTGGAAGAAATAGCGCCACCCAAGAAACAAATAATATGTTCGCGATCCTTTGGTGAAAAAATAACGAATTACGAGGAATTACGCCAATCAGTTTGCGCTTTTGCTGAACGAGCTGCCGAAAAGCTGCGTGAAGAAAACCAATATTGCCGCTTGGTAACGTTGTGGATCGAAAGTAGTTATTTTGCGACACAACAAACGCATTATCACGGCAATGAAACACAAGCGTTAGTTTATCCATCTCAAGATAGCAGGGATATAATAAATGCAGCAGTGCAATTACTAGAGCGTTTATGGCAACCCAATGTGAAATACAGTAAAAGTGGAATAATGCTCAGTGATTTTTCACCTTCAGGGCTCACTCAGCTTAATTTATTTGATAATCAGCAATCGTATCGAAATAGCGCATCGTTGATGCGCACTATTGATTCGATTAACAGAGATAAAGGTTCCATTTGGTTTGCAGGCCAAGGTATTCAACCACAGGCCATGCCCTGGAAAATGAAGCAGCAATTTTTATCGCCTTGCTGGATAACTCGGTTATCTGATATTCCCATTGCGAAGTGTTAGTGTGGTTAAAAAATACTCAGCCAATTATTTAAATGAATAATCATAAGATTACATACGCTATCCACATTGATAAATGTAGTTATCCCCTGAAAATGGGGATAATACCGCGTTAAATGTTTTTGCCATATTTTGTATAAATGTATTTCTCAGCCGCTTAACAAGCTCTTTTTCATATCTCATGAATTGCACTTTATTGCAAATTGCATTATGATGCAATTTCGGGAGGGGATATGTATACAGTCAAATACCACGAAGAAGCAGAAAAAGAAGCCAACAATTTACCCATTAAAATAAAAGTTAAATATGACCGTATTGTGCAAAAAATGGAATTAAACCCACATATATTAAGAGAGCCCGACACAAAACCTCTTGGGGATGGGCTATTTGAACTAAGAACAATGGGAAATGATATTGCACGAGGAATTTGGGTATATCATAAAGGAAAAACAATTTACATGTTGCGGATTTTCATAAAAAAATCACAAAAAACGCCAAAAACAGAATTTGAGATCGCAAAAGCAAGGTTACAGGAGATACTAAATGATGAAAACGCATAATGAATTACACAATGAGTGGATGAAAAACCCTGAATATCGAGCTGCTTATGAAGAAGAACTACAGAAAGAAAAACTTCAAGCTCTGCTAACAGAATGGCGGACTAACGCGGGTTTAACAAAAGCAGAATTAGCTAAAAAGTTAGGCGTTAATCCCTCTACTGTCACTCGTATGGAGTCGAATGTTGATAATGCAAGTATCCGTAATATTATTAAATATGCGGCAGCTTGTGGTATTCGAAATCCAATAATCTCGCTTTAATTTTGCAGGATTTGAATAATGGTCATTACACATGCGAGCGCAGTAAAAATCACAGAAGTCACATCCAAAAACCCGTATGCCCCATATTTGAAGGGGGTGTTTATGTTTTGGAATAGAAGGCAATGAATATAACTTAGCGGGTCAGTGTAACTACCAATATAATCTCGTTGTTGGTAATGTTATTGAAATAGAGTCAATATTTTACCGGCATCATGTTTCCGAGGATGCTGTTACCACTGTCATTCAAATGGTGCGCGAAGATTTAGAACTCAATCTTGATAACGATAAGATTGCAGCATTACTTGATAATAGTCAGAGTGTCCGAAATTATGATCATAGTTACAGTGATGATGGTGAAGCGGATTGGGCTATTCAACAATATCAAGGCATTCTAGCGCATAAACTTGGTTATGACTGCGCAAAATCGACCGATGAACAAGGAACTGTATATATCGCTTATTGTGTTAGTCGACCGTTGCTCGAAGTGCCATGCGCGTAATGTTCCTTCAGCTTTCTTTCCTTTGTGCGTCCTCTACGAATTAAGCCAGGCATTGAGCCAACCTTAATTCGAACACCCGTTACCCACTTTGACACACAATCGGTGCAGGTTCCCCGTACACTTTCGTGAGGCCAGCTTTTGAAGGCTGTCCTCACTGGTTCACCTCATGTGGACAATGTGGATAACGGGCTTAACGTCAACCACTGCGCCTTTTACCGTTTTCAACGTGGCGCAAAGGGCAGGGGTGCAGCTCCCTGCGGGACCGCCCCTGGTTCACTGCTTAGCTGCGCTAAGCGTTAATGGCGACTTGCCGTTCGCTTCTCTCGCTGCAAGTCGGGTGCTGCCATCTTCATCACCTGTGTGATTAATCTTTCATCGAGCACCTCCGCTTGGCCTAAAACATAGCCTCGTCTCGTCATACAGCAAGCGTAAAGTGCACTCCACCAAAATTCTTGTCGCTGCGCTTCCAACAATTTTGTCTCCGCCCTTGCTTCCTTCCTCGTCTCGGCTATGTACGGCCTTTGCAGCGGAGGAACTCGACGAAAGAAATCATTAATACAAAGGAGGATTCAAAAATGTCATCACATCAAAACCTTGCAGCTCCAGAATCTAACGAAAGAAGGGGGAAAGACCTACTGACGCATGAGCAGAAAGCCGATTTATTGCATTACATTGCACCATTAACACGGTTACACTCCAACGCCATTCGTTTTACGAATGGGTTTCCGCAGAGCCGCAAGCGTCTCTGTCCTTCGGATAGCAAGCGAAACCTAACTGCACGGCATTTCGTGCTTCGCACGGCCGTTAAGGACGCCACGCTTTGCGTGTCGGCCGAATTCATCCTTATCTATTGTCTTTTATCTCTCTGTAAGTACTTCCGCTAGGGCTTTAATTTCGCACCCAAACTCAAGAACTTGCAAGGGTTCGCGTTGCCGCTTCGCGCCCTTGCAAAACCTTTCCTTTGTTTGCTACATCGCCCTTGCCGCGAAAGAACTCACAGAGAGATGTATTAAAACTTGCAAGTAAACCAGGATGTCTTCGGAAAACGTCAAAACCGCCGCTCCTGAATCTTCAGAAAGATGATTTTAAAAGGAAAAAAATATGAAACTCAAAAATTTCAACAAAGACAGCTGGATAGCGAAATGCGAACAAGTGAATAAAGAAGCGTCTAAGGGGTGCGGGTTAAGTGATGTTTTGTATCAGGAGCGATATAACCAATTGTTAGATAGAGCAATAAACGCTTTACCAAAAAGACACATTAAAAAAGCTATTAAAATTGCTGAAAAACTTGGTTATGAGCCTTTTAACCCACATGAGGAAATTAAAAACGAGGATGAAATGGTATTTGATTCATGGTGTTGTGCGCATGGCTTAGATAGAGATTGTTGCCCGATGGGATGTGGCGAGTACTAATAAAGATACAGTTCCCCACACTATTAATAGTGTGGGGAACAACAGAAGGGGAATTTCATGAATTCTAAGTTAAACGTAAATAAAGCCGAACAAATCCTAACTAATTGGAAAAACAAGAAAGAGCGTTTAATAGAACGGTTGATAAAAAAAAGCGAACAAATCAAAAAGTTTAGAAAAATGCCAACAAGCAAAAGGGAGGTGACAAAGCTAAAAAATGCCATTGTAAGTTTTGCAAAAACTAAAGCTGAATTGGATAGCCACCACTGGAGAATAAATAAACGAACAGACCAAAGAGTTCTAGCAGTATGGAAGCGTATCAGAAATTATCTTTTAGATTCACTCGATAACTTAGATCGTACTTTATGCATAGAACTTGAAAATCAATATCAAAATCATATTCATTTTTTAAATCATCAATAAGAGGTTTCCTATGTATCACGCATTAGAGCAGTTCGAAACAGATAATTTTCAAGAAATCAAAAGCGCAGAAATGATGTATTGGGTAGGACGCGAACAAGCCGCTAAAACCACTCCCACAGAAATTAACTTAGAGCGCTTTATGGATGCATTAGCAATTATGCCACCGTTGGATTGGCAAGGTAATAACAATACAGAGTCATTTAAATTGCAAGAAATGGTCATGGGGAACGTGACTGATATTTTTGTCAAAGTCGACAGTCGTTATTTCACGTTTAGAGATTTATCAACGTTATCTCACGCGCAAATTGTTTCGCGTGTGCGTTGTGCTGGACCGCTGGCGCAACAATGAAAAAGCAGGCTTGCGCCTGCTTAATCCGAGCCTTGACGAACTTTAGCGAGAAACTCAAGGCTAACCATAATCTCAAAGGAGATAATCCAATGAATACAAACATCATGGCATACCGTACTAAAACTGTAAAGCCTGAAATACCCGCCATGTCTAAACGTCGGTTAGTGCGCAAGGATATTGCAATAAGTGAAATTGATCCCTGCTATAGGTCAATGGCGCGACATATCGACAAACAACATAAACGTAAACAGCCCATTCGTATACCTGCAATGAATAATCATTCGTTAGGTCAATTGCTGCGCTGTCTAGAACTGCGTAAAGCCTATATTTAAGTTAAATTCACTGCCCCTTTTTAGGGGCAGTTTTGGAGTGTCGATATGTCACAATTAAGTTTTTTTGATGTGGATTTAAGCCAACCAGCGAAAGTAGCCCATCCTATTATCTCAGGTGTGCCCAGTAAGATAGACACAAAGACAGACAAAAAAGTCGAGAAAGCAAACATAACCATAGTTAACGCTAAATCAAAGCGCGATTTTCACAAAGAATTTATTCAATTATTTAATCAAACAGCACGTTATCACAGCCGCTTAGACGTGTATCGGGATTTTATTCATGTTGCCGCGATTTCATTAGAAAACAGCGTGAAACAGTGTCCTGAGTTGGAACAAACTTACTTTAACGTGATTGCGCGTTATGAAAGAGCTGATTTGGATGCGTTTGCGAAACTATTAGCCCTTTGTGTTAACGCCTTAGACCAGCAAGCCACCGATTTTTTAGGTGCGGTGTTTATGTCCCTTGAGTTAGGTGAAGGGGCATGGGGGCAATTTTTTACCCCATTTCATATAAGCCAGTTAATGGCAAATCTCATCATCGGTGATTGCAGCACGATAATTGAACAAAATGGCTATATCAGCGTGTGCGAGCCTACGTGTGGCGCAGGCGGAATGGTAATTGCCTGTGCTAATTCTGTGTTACAGCAAGGCTATAACCCACAAACACAAATGATTGCGGTGTGTACCGATATTGATGAAGTTGCCGCCCGAATGTGTTATGTCCAACTGGCATTATTGGGGATACCTGCGATTGTGAATATCGGTAACAGCTTAACGTTGGAAGTCCGACAAACACTATATACCCCGATGCTCATGTTAAACTCATTTCGCTTTAAATCCTTTCTCACTGCCTAATTCACGTTATTTTCAAGGGGATTTACTCCCCTATTTGCGCATCGGCTTAATCCTGGCATCGAGCCAGGCTCAATCCGACAAAGACAATCCCTGCGCCTTTTTACGCTGACGCGTGGCGCAAAGGACAGGGATGCAAGCTCCCTGCGGGAGCTGCCCCTGATAAACCGCTTAACGTTGTTAAGCTCAAAGGACGCCTTGCGGTTCGATTCTCTCGCCGCAAGTCGGGTTGATCCATTTTCACCTTCACAGTTAGTCTTCCGTTAAGTCCCTCCGCTAAGCCTTAAACATAAACTCAGCTCGTCACTCATCAAGGGTAAAATGCACCCACCTGAAATTTATTGGCCACTTCGTTTACCCAAAAATTTAATGTGGGCCCTTGATTCACTCCTCACTTCATTTATGACCGGCTTTCGCAGCGAAGGAACTCAACGAAAGAAATCATAACTGAACAGGAGAATCAAAAATGTCTCAACAACAAAACCTTGCAGCTCAAGAATCTAACGAAAGAAATGGAAAATACGAAATCGTCATCACGGCTATTGAGGTGAAGAATGCTCAAGCTCGTTTAAAATTTTTACCTTCAAAATTAGGGCGGTACTGTATTGCCTTTGAAAATGCAATCTATAACTGGATGACACGGAACGCCGTAGCCTATAACGGCGGCTATTGGGATTTTTTTCAATTGTCGAATGGCGGTTTTTATCTGCAACCAACAAAAGGCTATATGCTCACTTCACCGAATGGATTTATGGACGATGTAAGTGCCCAAGAAGCGGGGATTATTGTCACTTTAATGATGTTAAGTCATTTTTCATTTGTGACCTATGAAAAAGAGCATCACGAAGATTGTGAGCGTATTTCTGCTTATTTTCATCAATTACGGGATTTTATTTTCACATTATCCCCTGAATCACAAACCAAAATATTAAACGCCATTGATTAACACTATCCCGCGCAAGTCTCAGGCTTGCGCTTCATTGAACATCATCAATCAATAAATCAGAAAAAGGTAAACGAATATGGAACAGCAAACATTATTATCGGTTGGTCAAGTGGTTTACACTAATTTATATAATCTCGGTAAGGGGGTTATTGTTAATATTCATGGTGAGCAAAAACCACAAAGCATAAAGAATATGTATAATGTTATGGTCACAGGGGGCAATGCAGAATTTGATATCGTATTCTTTAATGGAAATAAATCAAATCGTTTGCCGGAAAGTATTTTACACGGCGTACAATGGAAAATTGAAAATGAAACGGTTGATCAAGAAACCATTAAATCATTAATTGAAAAAGCTGAGGCACATGAACAAGCCGAGAAAGCCGAAGAAGAACGAAAGATAAATGAATTTAAACAAGGTGTCGAATTCCAAAAAAGCAACAAAGAATATTCGCACTTAACACAGATAACCTCTAATTCAGATAAGAAAGTCAAAATAGTCGGTAAAAATATCCGTGCTGAGTTAAAAAAACATTTTCCAAAAACAAAATTTTCAGTTCGTAAACAATACTACAGTACTTACCATGTTTCATGGTCAGATGGTCCAACAGTGGAGGAAGTCGAATCTATAATCAATAAATATGAAACATCGCGTTTTGATAGTTATACCGATTATCATTATAGTGAGACATCACCTTTTAATGTAGTTTATGGTGGTGCTGATTATGTTTTTACACATCGGGATTATAGTGATGAAATAATCGCATTGGCTATCAAATCATTGATTGATAAATATGGCGAGTCATATGAGTTTGATAC
>NZ_JBIXLP010000079.1:0-8919 GCF_053543535.1 Providencia sp. AGC89 | reverse complement strand
ACTATGAGGGTTAAACTCGTCTGGTATCTGCATGAAATCAGGTTAGTTTCAAATTGTAGGGGTGTTGGCTTCGCTCATTCGCCCTAGTCACATACTATGTATGCTCCTAGGGTCTTATTCACTTGCCGCCTACCTACAATCTGAACTATGAGGGTTAACTCGTCTGGTATCTGCATGAAATCAGGTTAGTTTCAAATTGTAGGGGTGTTGGCTTCGCTCATTCGTCCTAGTCACATACTTATGTATGCTCCTAGGGTCTTATTCACTTGCCGCCTACCTACAATCTGAACTATGAGGGTTAAACTCGTCTGGTATCTGCATGAAATCAGGTTAGTTTCAAATTGTAGGGGGGCTAGCTTTGCTCATTCGTCCTAGTCACATACTTATGTATGCCCCTAGGGTCTTATTCACTTGCCGCCTACCTATAATCTGAACTATGAGGGTTAAACTCGTCTGGTATCTGCATGAAATCAGGTTAGTTTCAAATTGTAGGGGTGTTGGCTTCGCTCATTCGCCCTAGTCACATACTTATGTATGCCCCTAGGGTCTCATCACTTGCCGCCTACCTACAATCTGAACTATGAGGGTTAAACTCGTCTGGTATCTGCATGAAATCAGGTTAGTTTCAAATTGTAGGGGTGTTGGCTTCGCTCATTCGCCCTAGTCACATACTTATGTATGCCCCTAGGGTCTCATCACTTGCCGCCTACCTACAATCTGAACTATGAGGGTTAAACTCGTCTGGTATCTGCATGAAATCAGGTTAGTTTCAAATTGTAGGGGGGCTAGCTTTGCTCATTCGTCCTAGTCACATACTTATGTATGCTCCTAGGGTCTTATTCACTTGCCGCCTATTGATAACCTAAACTATGAGAGGCTATTTGGTTAGAAAAAGGCAAAAAAAACCCGCCCCTGACTAGGCGGGAACATCGACAAAATGCAATGTTTGTGAAAATTACGGCTAAACACGTTCAATAATAGTGGCGATACCTTGACCAAATCCGATACACATAGTTGCTAAACCAAACTGTTTATCTTTAAGCTCTAATTGATTAAGTAAAGCGGTGGTGATCCTTGCACCTGAGCACCCTAATGGATGACCGAGGGCGATAGCACCTCCACTAAGATTTACTTTTTCGTCTAATTGATTCTCTGATAATTTTAAACCTTTCATGCAGGCTATTGATTGAGCTGCAAAAGCTTCATTTAGTTCAATAATATCAATATCATTTAAAGACAACCCAGCGCGTTTTAATGCAAGTTCGCTTGCTGGTACTGGCCCATAACCCATTATTGATGGATCACAGCCAACTACTGCCATTGCTCGTACTCTAGCTCGTGGCTTAATCCCTTGCTGGCTAGCATAGCTTTCACTCGTTAGCAGCATTGCGGATGCCCCATCAGATAGGGCTGATGAGTTCCCTGCCGTGACTGTACCACTGACCGGGTCAAATGCTGGTCTTAGAGCAGCTAGGCCCTGAAGGCTAGCATCAAAGCGGATGACCTCATCATAATTTACAGAAATAAGATTACCATTAGCGTCATGCCCGCTAATAGGGACAATTTCATTACTAAATTTCCCATTTTCTGTTGCTAAAGCAGCAAGTTGGTGAGATCTCAAGGCAAATGCATCTTGTTCTTCACGGCTAATTTTGTACATTTTTGCTAGCATTTCAGCGGTAAGGCCCATTGCGCCTGCGGCTTTGGCAACTCGTAACGTCAGTTTAGAGTTGAAATCTATACCATGAGTCATGGGGACATGCCCCATATGCTCGACGCCACCAATTAATACTGAGTTTGCATCGCCTGTCATGATGAGTCGGCTAGCATCATGTATTGCTTGCATTGATGAACCACAAAGGCGATTAACAGTCACAGCTGGAACAGTGTGAGGTATATCCGTGAGCAATGCCGCATTCTTGGCAATATTAAACCCTTGTTCTAAGGTTTGTTGGACACAACCCCATATGATGTCATCTAACTGTTTTTTACTTGCATTTGGATTGCGTTCAAAAATAGCATTCATAAGGTGCGCAGATAGGTCTTCAGCCCTGACATGGCGAAATACCCCACCTTTTGAACGGCCCATCGGTGTACGTATTCCATCAATAATGACGACATTTTCCATAAAATTAACCCCTCGCAACTTTTTTGACATCAACGGCCACAACAGGTGGTTGTGGGTAATATCTAGCATTAGTAACTGCTTTTTCTTTTAAACCTTTAGGTGCCTGATAAAGAGGGCTTAAATGCTCTAAAGATTCTGCTGTTTTGAAATAAGACTGGCTACCCAAAGTATCTAAGTAGCAGAATGCGCCACCTCTAAATGGTGGGAACCCTAGACCATACACGAGAGCAATATCTGCATCTGATGGGCTCTGAATAATGCCTTCTTCTAAACAACGGACAACTTCATTGACCATTGGGATCATCATTCGAGCAATAATTTCTTCTTTGGTAAAAGAACGTTTTGTTGAGCAAATAGAAGCGAGTAGTTCATCTGTATGAGGGTCATTAACTTTTTTCGGCTTACCTTTTTTATCTTTTTCATATAGATAAAAGCCCTTGCCATTTTTTTGACCAAAACGCTGCTGTTCAAACATCACACTTATGGCATTTTTGCCTGTTTTACTCATACGCTCAGGGAAACCTTCGGCCATGACTTGTTCAGCATGGAAAGCAGTATCAATACCGACAACATCGAGAAGATAAGCAGGGCCCATAGGCCAACCAAATTCTTTCTCCATGATTTTATCTATTTCTCTAAAATCAGCCCCATCTTGCAAAAGTAAATTAAAACCTGCGAAATAAGGGAAAAGGACTCGGTTAACAAAGAAACCAGGGCAATCATTAACGACAATAGGGGTTTTCCCCATTTTATTCGCATAGGCAACAACTTTGGCGATAGTATCTTCAGATGTTTGTTTCCCTCTGATAATTTCAACTAATGGCATACGGTGTACTGGGTTGAAGAAATGCATTCCACAGAAATTTTCTGGGCGTTTTAGTGAGCTTGCAAGTGTCGAAATTGGAATGGTAGAGGTGTTTGATGCTAATAAGGTATCAGGGGCAATAAGGGATTCTACCTCAGTGAGCACAGCGGCTTTAATTTTGGGGTTTTCAACAACAGCTTCAACGACGATTTGGCTGCTTTCAATACCTGAATAGGATAATGAAGGGTGTATAGCAGCTAATGTGGTTGCCATTTGTGCAGCGGTGATTTTCCCTCTTTCAAATTGCTTGTTTAACAGCTTTTGTACTTCCTCAATCCCTAACTCTAATGATTTCTCATTGATATCCTTCATTAAAACTGGCACGCCCCTACTGGCGGACTGATAGGCAATGCCTCCACCCATAATCCCAGCACCAAGCACTGCGGCATGCGTTGGAGTACTAACATGTTGTGAGAGTTTTTTGCTATTAGATTTAACATGTTGATCATTCAGAAAAATACTGACTAATGCGCGAGCAACATCACTATGGGCGAGAGGTACAAAAGCTGCGGTTTCATGTTTTAATGCTTCATCTCGTGCACAGTTTGCTGCTTTTTCAATTGTATTTACAGCAGCCATTGGCGCAGGGTAATGTTTCCCAGCAGCCTGATACACCATTCCTTTTGCCACATTGAAACTCATTGTTTGTTCAATAGGGCTTAATTGTAATGGCTCTAGTTTTGGTTGGCGTTTTTTCTGCCAATTTAGTGCACCTGCAATAGCTGATTCAATGATAGTCAGTGCAGATTGAGGTAAGAGTTGGGTATCAACAACAGCGTCGATAAGACCAAATTTTAATGCTTGAGCGGCATTGATATCTTTACCTGCGGTAATAATTTCTAAGGCACTATCTAAACCGATTAGACGAGGCAGACGTACGGAACCACCGAACCCAGGCATAATACCAAGTTTTGTTTCAGGAAGCCCAATTCGAGCGTCGGGTGATGCGATACGAAAATCAGTGGATAAAACGCACTCACAGCCACCACCTAAAGCATAGCCATTGATAGCGCAGATAGTAGGAACTGGCAAATCTTCAATGCGGTTAAAAATGGTATTGGCATATTGTAACCAATTACTTAGCGTTTCTTTTGATGCCTCAAATAGAGATAAAAACTCTTTAATATCAGCTCCAACAATAAACGCTGGTTTATCAGAACGGAAAATAACACCTTGCAGATCGGTTTGCTGCTCTAGAACAGTCACGGCTTCATCAAGTGAAGCAACGGTGTGGGTATCCAATTTATTAATCGGCCCTGGTGAGTTAAAAACCAGTTCTGCAATCCCTTTTTTCAACCATTGAATATAGATTGTTTCACTTTGATAAAGCATTCTGCTCTCCTTTACATGGTAATGATATCTGGTATGACCAGATGAAATGAGTGTGACTAGAATGTTAATTAATTGCAAATGGTTAATGACAAAAATGGAATGCGGGTCACAGCAATTAAGCGAAATAATAATGAATTAAAATGATATTATCATTATTTATCAATATATTAAGTTAGGTTTGCAATAGAGTGCATATCCGTTAATTTCAGAACGTGGTAAGCTTGAATTTTCTAATTAATGCTGAAAGGTTGAAAGAAATGGAAAAATTGACTGCACTCTACGCTGAACATATTAAAACGTTACAATACAGAACTCAGCAAGTCTTACAGCGCAGCAAATTAGATGCCATATTGATTCATTCAGGTGAACCCCTACGCATCTTTCTTGATGATAGTGATTACCCTTTTAAAGTTAATCCTCATTTTAAGTCTTGGGTACCTGTTACTGATGTCCCACATTCTTGGTTACTCATTGATGGCGTAAATAAGCCTAAATTATGGTTTTATTCGCCAGTTGATTATTGGCATAGCGTTGAGCCATTACCAGATGGTTTCTGGACTAAAGACATTGACTTAATCCACCTAAAGAATGCGGACGATATCAAAGGGTTTCTGGCGAATATCCAAAAAGACAATATTGCCTATATCGGCTCTGCAACAGCAAGAGCGGAGTCATTAGGCATCTCTTTGCATAATATCAACCCAAAACCGGTTTTAGACTATTACCATTTCCATCGTTCATATAAAACAGACTATGAGCTTTACTGTATGCGTGAAGCACAAAAAATGGCGGTGAATGGGCACCTTGCAGCACTTGAAGCATTCCGTGCAGGAATGAGTGAATTTGATATTAATATCAGTTATTTACAGTCTACTGGTCATCGAGATACCAATGTGCCATATGGTAATATTGTTGCTCTAAATGAAAATGCAGCCGTACTGCATTACACCAAGTTGCAGCAAACAGTTCCTAATGAATTACGTAGTTTTCTGATAGACGCTGGTGCAGAGTACAATGGCTATGCAGCTGATATTACTAGGACTTATGCCGCAAAAGGCAAGGATGAATTTGCTGAATTAGTGGCGGATGTAAATAGCGAACAGCTTTCATTAATTGATACAATTAAAGCTGGGGTTCGTTATACCGATTATCACGTGGATATGCATCATAGGATCGCAAAAATCCTCGCTAAACACGATATTATAAAAGGTATTAGCGAAGAATCGATGGTCGAAAATGGGTTAACAACACCATTTTTACCTCATGGCTTAGGGCACCCTTTAGGGCTGCAAGTGCATGATGCTGCTGGCTTTATGCAAGACGACAGCGGGGCTCACCTTGCTGCTCCGAAAATGTATCCTTTCTTGCGCTGTACTCGTGTATTAGAACCTAAAATGGTATTAACAATTGAACCAGGTCTGTATTTCATTGAATCTTTACTCGCGGAGTGGCGAAATGGTGAATATAGTCAGCATTTTAATTGGGATAAAATAGAGTTCTTTAAACCTTATGGCGGTATTCGTATTGAAGACAATATAGTGATCCACGCTAACCGAATTGAAAATATGACTCGAGACTTACATTTACGTTAATGAAACCTTATTTAATACCAGCAGAAACGATTTCGTTTACTGAAGAAATTAAAAAAAGTCGTTTTATTACGTACTTAGCACATACCGAGGGTATTGAAGCGGCAAAAGATTATATCCAATCGGTTAAAGCTCAATATCCAGATGCTCGGCATCATTGCTGGGCATTTGTTGCTGGGCGTCCTGATGACTCGCAACAATTAGGTTTTTCTGATGACGGCGAGCCAACAGGAACGGCTGGCAAACCCATTATGGCACAACTTTTGGGAAGCAACTTAGGGGAAGTCACTTGTGTCGTTGTGCGTTATTTTGGTGGGATAAAACTGGGGACTGGCGGGTTAGTTAAAGCTTATGGTAATGGTGTACAGCAAGCACTGAAAATATTACCAACACAAACTAAAGTGCCACAAAAAGTGTTTAATTTAGTATGTGATTACTCATTGGTTAATGCAATTGAGCAGCTACTTATTCAGGTGAATGGCGTGGTTTTACACAGTGATTATAATGAAGCTGTCTCTTTGCAAATTGCAATTCCTGCTACCCTTCAGCAGGAAGTCAATGATAAATTACGCGATATAAGTCGTGGTGCCTTGTCGCTCACGCCAGAATCGGAATAGTAAACAGCTTTAGCAAGGAATCTGCCGAATGCATTTTCGCGCAATAACCCGTATTGTCGGGCTGCTAGTCATCATTTTTTCATTTACCATGGTTATACCAGGTATTGTGGCGCTAATTTATCGCGATGGCGCAGGGCGAGCCTTTAGCCAGACTTTTGTGACTGCGTTATTGATTGGTCTTTTTTTATGGCTACCTACGCGTAATAGCCGTCATGAACTTAAGGCAAAAGAAGGCTTTCTTATTGTCGTATTATTTTGGACTGTTCTGGGGAGTGTTGGGGCATTACCTTTTATCTTTTCAGAGAGACCAAACCTTTCCGTTACTGATGCTTTTTTTGAATCATTTTCGGGGTTAACCACTACTGGCGCAACAACGCTAACAGGGCTCGACTCGTTACCTAAAGCAATATTATTCTATCGGCAAATGCTTCAATGGCTTGGCGGTATGGGGATCATTGTACTCGCCGTTGCAATCTTGCCTCTACTGGGTGTTGGGGGGATGCAGTTATATCGAGCGGAAATGCCGGGGCCTTTGAAAGACAATAAAATGCGCCCACGTATTGCAGAAACTGCAAAGACGTTATGGCTTATTTATGTATTGCTAACGATTGCTTGTGCTGTTGCTTTGTGGGTAGCTGGTATGGATGTTTTTGATGCTATATCCCATAGTTTCTCAACAATTGCTATTGGTGGTTTTTCTACACATGATGCAAGTGTAGGTTATTTTAATAGCCCAGCGATTAACACCATCATTGGGGTATTTCTGCTCATCTCTGGCTGTAATTTTGGTTTACACTTCGCTGTATTAACTGGGCGTAGCCTTGGCATTTATTGGCGTGACCCTGAATTTAGAATGTTTATTAGCTTCCAGTTTGTTCTAGTCGTGATTTGTACTTTAGTTTTAATGTATCACTCAGTTTATGGTAGCTTTGGGCAAACGCTCGATCAGGCATTTTTCCAAGTTGTATCAATGGCGACAACTGCTGGTTTTACAACAGATAGCTTTTCGGGGTGGCCACTTTTTTTACCGATGCTTTTATTATGTGCGGCATTTGTTGGTGGGTGTGCAGGGTCAACTGGGGGCGGGCTAAAAGTTATTCGCATTTTGTTACTCTTCTTGCAAGGTTCTCGGGAACTAAAACGTCTGGTTCATCCAAATGCGGTATACACGATTAAGTTAGGCCAAAGAGCGCTCCCTGAAAGAATTATAGAAGCGGTATGGGGGTTTTTCTCCGCATATGCTTTGGTTTTTATTGTCAGCTTATTACTTTTGATAGCAACGGGCGTTGATGAGTTTTCTGCTTTCTCTGCTATAGCCACCACATTAAATAACTTAGGCCCGGGTCTAGGAACAGTTGCTGACAACTTTACCTCTATGAATCCAACTGGGAAATGGATATTAGTTGTGACTATGTTATTTGGGCGTTTGGAGGTCTTTACTTTATTGGTACTGCTGACACCGACTTTCTGGCGTGAGTAATTGAGTACAACCTAATATAGAAATGATAATAATCTAGGAACGATGATGAGCTATTTACTTTTACATTCCAGTACGGATGGGCAAACAAAAAAAATTATTTTAAAGATGGCTGAGCAGCTACGGACATTAGGTCGAGAGTGTGATATTCGTGATTTAAACACTGAGCAAAGCTTAAATTTGGCGGCTTATGACAAAGTATTGGTGGGGGCATCGATTCGTTATGGTCATTTTAATAAAAAGCTACTTCGTTTTGCGACTACTCACCAAAACCAATTGAATTCAATGAACACAGCCTTCTTTGCTGTAAATCTTACAGCAAGAAAAGAAGGGAAAGACACAGTAGAAACAAACGCATACACACGTAAGTTTTTAGAAACTTGCCCTTGGAAGCCAACATTAAAGTCTGTTTTTGCTGGAGCCCTCTTTTATCCACGTTATAAATGGTTCGATAGAACTATGATCCGCCTAATAATGAAAATGACAGATGGTCCGACTGACCCAAATACTGAAATTGAATACACTAATTGGGAGAACGTTACCCAATTTGCTAGTGAGTTTGATAAACTGTAGGTCTTTTTATCAACAAAATGCAGCAGGTTTGCACGATTTGTTTAATAAATCAGCGCTTGAAAAGAAATATTAAAAAAACACTTGCTAGATTTTCTGGGCTCCCTATAATGCGCATCCGTTGTCACGATAAACCGGCTCGAAGAAAACCTCGAAGCCTTGTGATAACAGAGGTGAGAAAGAAAAAGTTGAAAATAAATGCTTGACTTTCTAAATAAAAAACGTAATATACGTCACCTCGCGACAACGACCTAAGTTAATAAAAACTGAGTCGAATTTCCAAAAGAAATGTCGCAACGCTCTTTAACAATTTATCAGACAATCTGTGTGGGCACTCACAG